>NZ_JBNKPP010000097.1:0-7281 GCF_050295395.1 Agarivorans sp. | reverse complement strand
TTTGCGATTCACTGGCGCTTCCTAATCGGTGGGACAGGCTTTATTGTAGCAAACTGTGGTGGCAACATCTCTGGTTTCGTAAAGTAAATGGCGTTGTGGCTAAGGCTTAGCTGGGCGCTTTCTTTCGTGTTTACTCTGCTGGTAATGAGGTAAATTATGGCGGCAAAATATATTCCCTTCGAGCTTTATTGCGATGGCCTACTCAGCCCCGGAGTGGCTGAACTCAGTTATATTGCTGAGGGGATTCTGAAGTGTAGAATTGCTCCCCACGCCGAGCAATTGCAGCCTCGCTCAGCGCGCAGTGAATGGGTAGTATTGCCGCATACCAGCATTCAACCCAGCTCTCAGTCTGCGGAGCAGTTTTGCAGCCAAGAGCTGCGTTTAGCCATCGTCGAGCAAGGCTTGAGTTTATTTAATCAAGCGGGTGAGCTATTGCTCAATATCGAGCGTCCCGAATTTAATAGCCAGCATGCTCAAGATGGTTTTCGCCAGAGTTTTAGTAGCCCCGGTCAGCAGGCCTTTTATGGCTTAGGGCAGTATCCTGACGGGGTGGTAAATTATCACGGTCAGCGCCAAGCTATATGCCAATCTAACAAAGGCATCGCTGCGCCCTTGTTGTTGTCCACCAAGGGTTACGGCATTTTGTGGAATCAGCTGGCCTTTAGTGAGTTTGTCAGCCATGAGCAGCAGTTTAGTTTTAGCAGTGAGGCGGGTGAGTGCATCGAGTTTTATTGCTTATATGGGCCAGAATTCGACCGTATTATTGCTCATTATCGTCAGCTCACCGGCATAGCGCCTTTGTTTGGTCGCTGGGCCTATGGTTATTGGCAGAGTAAAGAGCGCTATGTCGATGCCGCCGAGCTGCTAGCCACCGCTAAACAGTACCGAGAAAAACAGATCCCCATCGACAACATTGTGCAAGATTGGAAGTACTGGGGCGATTTGGGCTGGAGCGCGATGCAGTTTGATGCTGAGGTATTTGGCGACGCCGCCACTACCATTGCGCAACTTCATGATATGCATTTCAAACTTATGGTGTCGATTTGGCCGGTGGTGGGCAAGGGTAGCCCGGTGTTTAATGAATTGTTGGCTAAGCAGTATTTATTTGAAACCGAGCATTGGGCCGATGGCCATATTTACGATGCTTATAGCCAAGGCGCACGCGATATTTATTGGCAACACGTAAAAGCTGGTTTAATGGATCTAGGAGTAGATGCGCTGTGGATGGACGGCACCGAGCCTGAGTTTATTTCCACGCAAAATCCGCAAGACGGGGTGCAGTTTTGTTACCAGCAACGCGATACCGAATTAGGGCCGTGGAAGCAGGTGCTTAACGGTTATTCCTTAATGACTACCGCTGGTGTGTATCAAGGACAGCGTCAACAAATTGCCCAAGGCGCTGAAGACAAGCGGGTCTTTACCCTAAGCCGCTCTAGCTTCTTAGGGCAACAGCGTTACGCTGCCGCCTGTTGGTCGGGTGATATTAGCGCTACTTGGCAGGTATTACATCAGCAAATTGCTGCTGGCTTAAACCTATCGGCCGCGGGCTTGCCCTATTGGACTACCGATATTGGCGGCTTCTTTACCAGTGGTTTTGGCGCGAACTTCCCTGAAGGTGTAGACGATGACGCCTACAAAGAGCTGTATGTGCGCTGGTTCCAGTTTGGTGCTTTTTGTCCCCTGTTTCGCTCTCATGGGGCGAATACGCCACGCGAAATTTACCAGTTTGGCGAGCCCGGTGATTGGGCCTTTGATGCCCTGCTTAAATTTGACCATTTACGTTATCGCTTATTGCCTTACATTTACTCGCAGGCCTGGCAAGTTACCCAGCATGGTGGCAGCATCATGCGCCTGTTGGCCTTTGAGTTTAGACAGCAAACCCAGTTACATAATATTGGCGACCAATATCTATTTGGCCCTAGCTTGATGGTGTGTCCGGTGACGCAGCCGATGTTCTATCAACAGCATTTGCAGCAGCAGTTAATTGGCGCTGCCGATTTATATACCGAGGACGGCTTAGCAGGGGTAGTAGAGCAACATTTTTCTGATGATGCCTTGCAGCAATTGGTGTCGACTCAGCGAGTGGATAACATTGATGGCAACTGGGCGGGAGGGCCGCCAGCCGGTTTGCCCTTAAGCGCTTACAGTGTGTCGTGGCAGGCGCGTTTTCAAGCGCCGGTGAGTGGAGAATACCACTGGTTATTACATGCTAATGACGGGGTTCGTCTCTATTTAAATGACCAAGTGCTTATCGATAGTTGGCAAAAGCAAGCCCAAACCAATCATAAGGCCAGTTGCCAGCTAGAGGCCGGCCAGCAATACAGTTTGCGAGTGGAATATGCTCACTGGCAAGGCTCTTCGAAATGCAGTTTAAGCTGGCAGCACCCAGCAATGAGCTTACAACAAACTAAGCTATTCTCCCCTGAGCGCCAAGTAGTGTTGCCTGCGGGCTTTGCTTGGTATGACTATTGGGATAAATGCTGTTACCAAGGGGGCCAAACCATTGCCTTGGCTACGCCCATCGACAGCATGCCAATATTGGTCAAGGCGGGGGCGATTATTCCGCATGGTCCGCAGCTACAGTATCACGACCAACTTCCGGCCGATCCGCTCACCATTGAGGTGTATGCCGGAGCCGATGGTGAGTTTTGTTTATATGAAGACGAAGGCGACAGCTATCGCTATGAGCAGGGCGCCTATAGTGAGATCCAATTTGCTTGGAACGAGCAGCAGCGCTGTTTAACCATTAGTGCTCGGCAAGGGCAGTTTAGCGGCATGTTAGCCCAGCGGCGTTTTGAAGTAGTGCTGATAGAGCCACTGCAGCAGCAACAGCAAACGATTAATTATACTGGCGAGGCGCTTTGCCTGTATTGGTAGTGAGCTGGGGAATTTGATTTTTGTTGAGGTGGCGTTTGGCTAAGTTTACTGATTGATAGTATTCTCAACTAATGCCTTGATTTATTTAAATTCAGTCATACAAATGCAGTATCAAGAGCTTAGGCTTAACTTCGCTCTTAGTCATCGAGAGAATAGGGATATGTTTGATCAAAAGAACTTTGAACGTGGCGCGGTGGAAGCGGCGATTAAAATTGGCGCGTTATTTTTATTAGCGGCCTGGTGTATCGATATTGTGCGACCGTTTATCTCCCCCGTGGTATGGGCGATGATTTTAGCTGTGGCACTGAATCCGCTGTATGTAAAACTTAAGCAAGTGGTTCGCCACGGTGGCTTGGCGGCGGTTATTATTGTGGTTGTTTTGTTGACGATTATTTTATTGCCTGGGGTAAAAGTGGCCACCTCCGCGGTGGATAGCTTAACCGTGTTGGGGCAAAAGATTCAGCAGGGTAGCTTTGAGCTACCTCCGCCTTCAGACTCGATTAAAGCGTGGCCCTTTGTGGGTGAAAAACTCTACCATCAATGGGATTTGGCCGCCGCTGACTTAGAGCGCTATTTAAGCTCGCTGGCCAGTCATGTCAGTGATGTGGCTGGCAGTGTGATTTCTATGGCTGCCGGATTGGTGGGCGGGTTATTGGTATTTTGCTTCTCGGTGA
This sequence comes from Agarivorans sp., assembly GCF_050295395.1. Lineage (NCBI taxonomy): Bacteria > Pseudomonadati > Pseudomonadota > Gammaproteobacteria > Alteromonadales > Alteromonadaceae > Agarivorans > Agarivorans sp. The sequence continues at coordinate 3,730 of NZ_JBNKPP010000097.1, read as the reverse complement.
TTATTGCCGGAGTATTTCTGGCCAATGGCGAAAGAGCCGTGAAGGGCGCTACCTTAATGGCCAGCGCCTTAGCCGGTAGCAACGGCCCTTACTTGACCCGCTTGGCCAGTAATACCATTCAAAGTGTCGCTAAGGGTGTGTTGGGGGTAGCGGTAATTCAAGCGGCTTTATTGTCGATTGGCTTTTTTGCGGTAGGAGTGCCGGGAGCCGCGCTGTGGTCGGTATTGGTATTGGTGTTGGCGATAGCCCAATTGCCACCAGTGCTGGTGGTATTGCCCATCGTAATTTATATTTTCAATCACGAATCGCCAGTAGTTGCCACGGTGTTTACCGTGTGGAGTGTGCTAGCCGGTTTTAGTGAAAACCTACTCAAACCCTTGTTATTGGGGCGCGGTGTTGACGTGCCCATGCTGGTGATTTTAATCGGTTCCTTGGGCGGTATGCTGCTCTCGGGTTTTGTTGGTTTGTTTTTAGGTGCGGTAGTTCTGGCAGTGAGTTACCGCATTCTGATGGCTTGGCTTGAGTTAAGTGTAGAAACGGAGCAACACACTCCCGACTAGCCAGTTGGTTTTGTTAAGTCTGAGAGATGGTGGTTAAGCCCGCCATCTTGTTTACTCCATCTTATAAGCTAAGATACGCTGGTTAAATGCCAGCTTGTTTGGCTATTAAGCCTTTTTAGTTTTTAAATTATTCCCTCACGCTATATCCGCCTTTCTCTTTATAAAAAATAGCAATAAAAAACTTTGATTTGAGCCTTGAATCCATTTCTATTGACCTTATTTTGATCTTACAGGCTGGCGTCTCACAGGAGAGTCCGCCTGGGATTAATAGCTTTATTTTATGTTGCTTCTTTTGGAGGATGTATTATGAACACTGTTGATTTATCACCACTTTATCGTAGCAGTATTGGTTTCGATCGTTTCGCATCGCTAATTAATCATGCCTTGGCTAGCGAGCATTCCAACGCGGCTTACCCCCCTTACAACATTGAGTCTAAAGCAGACAATCAATATGCCATTAGTTTGGCTGTGGCGGGGTTTAGCCAAGAAGAGCTCGACATTCAGGTTGAAAAAGGGGTGTTAACGATACGGGGCAATAAAACATCTAAAGATACGGCCAATTATCTCTATCAAGGCATTGCCAACCGCTCTTTTGAACGAAAATTCAATTTGGCTGACTATGTCGAGGTAAGAGAGGCTGAACTAAGCAACGGTTTGTTGACCATTCACCTTGTTAAAGAGCTGCCTGAAGCGATGAAACCGCAAACTATCGCGATTAATCAATCGACCAGTGCGATTGAGCACAAAGCTGAGCAGCTTGATAGCAATGATGACAAGGCCGCTTAGAATCTCGGTGGGGGGGGCTTGGCCCCCTCTAAATGCTTTTATTAACTGTATTTTTTACTTCACTTCGCTAATCAAGGAGGTTTTGTATGAAATGTTGTGGCTCAGTTAAGCAAGATAAACACTCTATCCAAAGTAGTGCAGCAAAGGGGCGTGCTGCTCAAAAGAAAGGAACTCATGTGAACTACAACGCTAAAGATAGTTTTGTCGCGCCTTACCGAACCCGAGTTAGGACAGCATTTGGATATACCACTGTGGTTTAAACCGGCTAGAGGCACGCTGTGCCTCTAGCCTTTATGTTAGAGTTTAACCATAACAGGAAGATCAGTTTATGCGCCATAAGATCAGCTTTTTTAGCTTACTTCTTTGCCTACTATGGGTAAGTCCAAGCTTTGCTGCATTACCCAATGTTACCGCGGAAGGTAAGGCCTTCCCTTCATTATCGCCGATGATCAAACGGGTCCACCCGGCGGTGGTCAATATATCGACTTACTCCACCAAAGCAGCGCGACAGAATCCCTTATTAAACGACCCTTTCTTTAGACACTTTTTTAATGTGCCTGAACAACAACAGCAACCCCAGCAACCGCAGAAGCGCCAGCAAAGCGCTGGTTCGGGAGTAATTGTTGACGCCGATGAAGGCGTAGTGATGACTAATTACCATGTGATTAAAGGCGCCGATGAAGTACAAGTTTCGCTAGCCGATGGTCGCAGCTTCAAAGCTGAAGTGTTGGGCTCTGATCCCGAGCTAGATATCGCTATCTTGTCGATTCCTGCCGAAGATCTAGTTGAGGTGAAGATCGCCGACTCTGGCCAGTTAGAGGTGGGTGACTTCGTGGTTGCCATTGGTAACCCCTTTGGTTTGGGCCAAACCGTCACCACGGGTGTGGTGAGTGCCCTAGGGCGTACTGGCCTAGGCATTGAAGGGTATGAGAACTACATTCAAACCGATGCCTCAATTAATCCCGGTAACTCTGGTGGTGCTTTAGTAAACCTAGCCGGTGAGTTGGTGGGCATTAACACGGCCATTATTGCGCCTTCTGGCGGTAACGTGGGCATTGGCTTTGCCATTCCTAGTAATATGGCCAAGGTCAGCATGCAGCAAATCATTAAGCATGGTGAGGTAAAACGCGGTCAAATTGGTGTAGGTATTCAAGATATTACCGCCGATCTTCGCCAAGCCTTTGAGTTAGAAAACGGCATGGGTGGGGTGCTGGTGACCAATGTACTGGACGATTCTCCGGCCGACGATGCGGGCTTAAAAGCCGGCGATATTATTATCAGCGTTGATGGACAAAGCACTAAGTCTACCGGTCAGTTACGTAGCCAGATTTCAGTAAAAGCCATCGGGGAAAGCATCGATTTAACGGTGATTCGTGATGGCAAGCAACGTGATTTTGAAGTTAAGGTGGGCGAACCCAGCGGGGTTAGCCAAGTGGATAGCAATATTCATCAGCTTCTAGAAGGGGTGCAACTACAGAACGACGAACAAGCTGAAGGAGTAAGAGTTACTCAGCTTGCACCTAATTCTGCGGCCGCTTACAGTGGTTTACGCAGTAACGATTTAATTGTTGCGGTGAATAAACGTCGCGTGAAAAACCTCGACGATATGCAGCAAGCCTTGCAATTAAGTGATTCGGCAGTGCTATTGCAAGTGCAGCGCCGCGGTGGCTCTTTGTTTATTGTGATCCGCTAGTAAGTTATTTCTTATTTTTAGGTAAAGGCGTCTTCGGGCGCCTTTCTCGGTTTCATAGCGGTCTTTTTTCGCCAAATATTCAGTCGGTTAATCGAGGAGATGTTTTCGCTAGCTTGTGCTTGGTTGATTCGCACTGACTTGTACTTTAACCGTCGGTTAGGCAAGTTTGACTCAGCCTAAGCACACCAAGTGGTTTGCAACAAATTGGAGTAAATCACTGGCTTGGAGCAATTTAAGGTAAATTCAGACTTGAGTTTTGCGTCTGTGGCCTTGCTAGCATTGCCGTTATTTGGCTTGGCGGTACCAGAGAAAAGCCAAGCTTTGATTGTTTATAAAGTCCAGATCGGTGAAAATACCCACCAATTACGATTAACTTAACGCTGGGTGATTGTGCTAGAGGGCCAATGGCCAACTTTGCTGCATCCTCGCGTATATAAACAAGAAGAATTGATTCGATGTCTAACGCTTCACTGTTGCATGATATATCTTTTAGAAGAACCTTTGCGATTATCTCCCACCCCGATGCGGGTAAAACGACACTGACAGAAAAGTTATTGCTTTTTGGTGGTGCCATACAGGAAGCCGGAGCCGTAAAGAGCAACAAGATCAAGAAAGGGGCGACTTCAGATTTTATGGAAATAGAACGTCAGCGAGGGATTTCTGTAGCCACCTCTGTCCTGGCATTCATATA
>NZ_JBNKPP010000096.1:0-2753 GCF_050295395.1 Agarivorans sp. | reverse complement strand
GTGATGGCTGACAGCAGTCCTTCGAGAACCGATGCGGCTAATAGTGTGGTATCCATTTGCCAAATAAACACGGCGGCCAGCGCTGTGATTATCATGGAAATGGGCATAGCTTTGGACGCTGGCATTCTGAGTAATACGAGAAAGATCATTACACTGATTACTGGCGTCAAGCTGGCGAGGAGTTGAAGTATTGTCATGCTTGCCTCTACATAAAGTGGTCTGTCTTATTATTTATATTTGGATCTTACTAGTGTTTTCCTGTCAGACTCTCCGACTGATAAATCAGCAGGTTTCACTGCCAATACCATGAGTCACAACATTCTGTGGTGTGTACTAGACGCTATTCGGGGCTTAACTAATATGATCTAGATCATTTTGGCTGCTGTATAGAATGCTAATTTACAGTGCTGCGGGAGGCTTCTCTCATGGGATTTTCTTAACTGTGATCCATATCACTTGAAGGTGGTTTTTTATATTTCGATAATGGGATGTTTCGCTAATTTCTATTCCTTCAGGTTATAAAAATCGACATATTCACTAAATTAGCTATCAGTATTGCAATTAACTGATCCATTTATTTCATTAATGAGTACTTAATGGATTTTTAAGACAATATTAAGATGTGACTTATCTCTCGCTTTGGAGTGGGTTGAAAAATCACTCAGTTAGATATTATTTATTAACAGTATGAATAAATAGGTTTTATTTGGTTTTACACCGCAAGGGATTATGAGGGATGGATCACGTTTTAGTAATGGCTAAATTTCGCGTGATGAATATCACTTAATGAAATTTGTTTTAATCTGAAATTTAATAACGGTTAATAAAGCGGTTTACAGTCATGCAGCCGCAACACTCCATTTTGTTAACAACTGCCGTTGGCCATTATCTTTTGCTACTTAACCATGTAAGCTTTAGCTACGTTTTAGGATTTATTATTGAGCAGACTAAAACAGCTTACTGCCCCAGCCGAGTTTACTGCGTAACACATGAAAGTAATTATGGCCTTTAGGGTGGATCAGCCTGAGTTGCTCGGAGCTGCGGCGCACTATGATTTCATCGCCGGGCAATACCGCTAAATGCACGTGGCCATCGCAGCTTACCTCTAAATTCTCACCATTTTCAGGGGAGACAACCATCTTAATGGTGCTGCAGGCATCGACCACAATCGGGCGGCACGACAGTGTATGCGGAAACATGGGCACTAAGATTAATGCCTGTAAATTGGGAGTAAGAATGGCGCCACCCGCCGATAGGGCATAGGCGGTAGAGCCCGTCGGCGTTGAGACTATCATGCCGTCGGCACGTTGACTGTACATGAATTGATTGTCTATATAGACTTCAAATTCAATCATATGGGCGATTTTACCCGGATGCAGCACCGCTTCATTAACGGCGGTATTGCTCGCTTTTAACATGCCATGGCGATAGACCTCGGCCTCGAGTAAAAAGCGGTGTTCGGTATCAAATTCCCCATCGAGCACTTTGGCTAGCGCTTCTTCAAAGGCATCGGGCGGTAAATCCGTTAAAAAGCCCAAGTTGCCACGGTTTACCCCAATCACGCCCACATCGAAGCGGGCCAGCACTCTGGCGGCGCCGAGCATATTGCCATCGCCACCCACGACTATGGCTAAATCGCAGCGTGCGCCAATCTCTAATAAATCGACCGCGACGATATTAGTTCCTAACTCGCTGGCAACGCGCTCTTCCACGAGGACTTCATACCCTTGCACCGTCAGCCAGTGGTGCAGACGTTTGAGGGTTTGATTTGTCCCTGGGTGGTGTGGCTTGCCAATCAGGCCAATGGTGTGGAACTTTGTGGTCATATTTATGCTAGATCTGGCCTTAGGCCTTGAAACGTCAAAATTGATCCCCATAATATGCCCAGAGTATTTAGAAACAAAGCATTTTTAGCTGGAGTGAAAATGAGCAACGAGTCGATTAAAGCAGAACAGGATCTGATCCAAGAGGGTGTAGAGTCTGAAGTTTCTACCGAAGAAGCGAGTCTGATTGACGAGCTTACCCAAGCCAATTTCCGTATTGAAGAGCTGGAACAGTTACTCGCTGACGCTTTGGCGAAAGTTGAAGAGCAAAAAGATTCAGTTATCCGTGCTGCTGCCGAAGTAGACAACATTCGTCGCCGTGCGGCGATGGATGTGGAAAAGGCTAACAAATTTGCATTGGAAAAATTCGCCAACGAATTACTGCCAGTGTTAGACAATATGGAACGTGCACTGCAAGGTACTAATCCACAGGATGAAACCACCAAAGCATTGTTCGAAGGTGTTGAGCTCACGCAAAAGAGCTTCTTGACCGCCGTGGCTAAGTTTGGGGTAAAACCTATCGATCCACAGGGGCAAGCCTTCAACCCTGACCAACATCAAGCCATTGGTATGCAGCCAAGTGCTGAGTATCCAGCCAATACTGTGATGTTAGTAATGCAAAAGGGTTATGAGCTAAACAGCCGTTTACTGCGTCCTGCCATGGTGATGGTGTCACAGGGCGGCCCTAGCCAAGAATCAGCTTCAATCAACATTGAAGCCTAAGCGAATGCGTTAAACGCTAAGTAATAAAAAGGACTGCCAATGCAGTCCTGTTTACTTGTCTGTTTTTTTGCCTGCTAATCGTAATTCATCACGCTTTGCACTGTTGCTGGGAGCTTAGCTCCCATCAACACTCAATCGGCAAGAAAGGCCTTAATTTGCGCTAACATACCTTCAGCATCGAGTTGTAAATCATGGGTCACTTCTTCC
>NZ_JBNKPP010000095.1:0-3212 GCF_050295395.1 Agarivorans sp. | reverse complement strand
TATTCGAAAGGAATAAACGAAGCGTTAGAACCGGTGGCAGCTTTGTTGTGTTCTTTTTGCACCGTAGCACTAGCCCAGTTCATACCCAATCTCAATATCCCCTTAGTGATCCTATCTGCCATTATTGTGTTCATTCCGGGTTTATCGCTCACCCTAGGGCTGAGCGAATTGGCCGCGCGCGAGCTAATTTCCGGGACCGCAAGAATCATGGATGGCATTATGGTGCTGTTCAAGTTGTATTTTGGCGCCGTATTGGGTATGGCCTTTGGCGCTTTAATCTGGGGACATTTAAGTATTCAAAGCGGCTTGGTTAGCGACTGGTGGGTAAAATGGCTGGGAGTGGTCCTGCTCACCCTAGGGCTCAGCGTGATTTTCAAAGTTAGAGCCAAAGACATACCTTGGGGCATACTATCGGGTTTGATTGCTTATGCGGCCTCCTACGTTGGTAGTTTCCATTTAGGTGAAGCGCTAGGCCCTTTTATTGGCGCTTTTGTTGTGGGCGTCTATGCCAACTTATTTGCAAAATTCACCCAATCCCCCGCCTCGGTAGTACTACTGCAAGGCATTGTATTGTTAGTACCTGGCAGTAAAGCTTATATCAGTTTGAATTTCTTAGTACTTGGAGAGTCAATGGTGAGCATCCCGAATATCGGCTCGCAAACTTTCTTGATTTTCATGTCGATTGTCGCGGGAATATTGTTTGCTAACGTGGCGGTACCACAACGAAGCTCATTATAGAAAAAAGCGCTTAAGCTCGCACAAACTTAAGCGCTAGGAAAATTATCGAGGATAAAACTGCTACAAACTAGACCAAATGGCAGAAAAACGGTTCCCCGATAGCACCCTAAAATTGGAACGGTTTATAAAAACACAAAGGAACAAACAAACTTACTCGGCAACCTCGCTATTTTCGCTATCTTCAGGCATACCCGAAATTTCAAGGTTCATGAATTCTGTTTGGCTGAGTAACCCATCTTGATCGGTATCTAACTCAGCCCATACTTCAGTCAGAATGGGCAGTTGTGCTGCTTCTTCTTGACTGACAAATGCATCTTGGTTGCTATCTAACTGCTCAAACACTTCACTATTAGCAGAAGCGAGACTGGCAACAAATAGTGCTAACATTGGAAAGCTATACTTCAACTTCATAACAAACTCCTTGGTTAACTTCAGTATTATCAGCCGCATTACTTAGCGGTCTACGCCTGTTATAAGCAAACCCTATTCCATATTTACAAAATACATACAAAACAACGAGTTAACAAAGAAGGCTTCTATTTAACACAGCCCTCCTGTCGTCAATCAGCGACAGATAAAATAAAGCAATTTAGAAAATGCCGTAAACACGAAGCTCCAAGCTGTCGCCTTTTAACGTCACCACTTCAACGAAATAAAAAAAGATATGCATTTCAATATCTTGAAACAAGAACCTGCAGCTCGGCCTAGGAGTGCTAAACTGGCTAAACAGCGTTAAAGAAAGGACTTCTTATGTTTAAACCAAATCTACTTAGCTTAGCTGTGTTATTTAGCAGTTCAGTGTTTGCCACTAGCCAAATTGCCGACCAATATGCTCCCGAACAAGCTTCTGGTCAGCAAAGCAAGGCTGAAGTTGTTGCCCATAAGTTCATGGTCTCCGCCGCCAACCCCTTAGCTGTAGAAGCTGGTTATGAAGTATTAAAAGCCGGCGGCAGCGCGGTGGATGCAATGATAGCCGTACAAACCGTACTCGGCTTGGTTGAGCCTCAATCCTCAGGGATTGGCGGCGGCGCTTTTGTGGTTTACTTTGATGCAAAAAGCCAACGAATGACCAGTTTCGATGGTCGAGAAATGGCCCCAGCAACAGCGCACCCTAAGCTATTTCTAGACGCGCAGGGACAGCCTATGCGTTTCTATGATGCCGTAGTCGGCGGCCGCTCTGTTGGCAGCCCCGGCGTGGTGGCCCTATTTGAACAGCTACATCAACAGTACGGCAAACTGGCTTGGCCAGGCTTGTTTGAGCCAGCAATAGAGTTAGCCCAACAAGGTTTTCACGTAAGTCCTCGGCTGGCACAGTTAATCGCAGGTGACGAACAACGTTTAGGCCGTTTTCCCGCCACCCGTAACTATTTCTTTGACAGTAAAGGCCAGCCTCTACAAGCAGGCTATTTACGCAAAAACCCTGACTATGCCGACAGCTTAAAACTGATAGCAGAGCAAGGCGCTAGAGGCTTTTATCAAGGACCAACCGCCAATGCCATTGTTGATGCAGTTCGCTGGCAGAACGATAACCCCGGCTTACTGACACTGGAAGATCTGGCTAATTACCAGGTAAAACAGCGCCCCGCCGTATGTAGCCCCTACCAACAATACTCTATATGCGGAATGGGGCCACCAAGCTCTGGCGCGAGTACACTTGGCCAAATCATGGGCATAATAAGCCACTTTCCTCTTGCCGAATGGGGACCAAACAATCCACATAGTTGGCGCGTTATTGGTGATGCGTCTAGGCTCGCCTTTGCCGACCGTGGTAGGTACTTAGCCGACAGCGATTATGTGGAGGTGCCACTAAAGCATCTGCTAGCACCGGATTACCTTAAAGCAAGAGCGAAACTATTGGACACTCAACGTGCCTTGGAAACAGTCAGCGCGGGAGAACTGGCTCTGAGTGCTTATCGCAGCGATGATCAAAGCATTGAACTTCCCTCTACCAGCCACATTAGTATTGTTGATGCCCAAGGGAATGTCCTATCAATGACCAGTAGCGTTGAAAATGCCTTTGGCTCACGACTATTTGTAAAAGGTTTTTTACTCAATAACCAGCTGACCGATTTTTCTTTTGTTCCTGAGCAAGATGGTCTAACTGTGGCCAACCGAGTAGCAGCCGGAAAACGGCCCCGCTCGTCAATGTCACCCACCATTGTGCTAGAAAACCAGCAACCGATAATTGCCATAGGCTCGCCCGGTGGTAGCAGTATTATTGGTTATGTCGCACAGGCATTAATTAGTCACCTCAGCTGGAATATGAGCTTGCAACAAGCCGTGGAACAAGCTCACTTAAATAATCGCTTCGGCACCTATGAACTGGAAGCCGATAGCAGCGCCTTGCAAATGCAAGCGGCTTTAAAGGCCATGGGCTATCAGACCAAAGTGAAACAGATGACCTCTGGACTACAAGGCATTCGAATTTATCCAGATAGGCTAATAGGGGCAGCAGATCCACGCCGCGAGGGAAT
>NZ_JBNKPP010000094.1:0-8594 GCF_050295395.1 Agarivorans sp. | reverse complement strand
AGATTGTGCTTGTTGCACCACTTCGTCGGTGCGGTCTTGGCTTTGTTGCATAGCGCTAACCGCGTTATTGGCTCCGCTTTGTATTTTTTCCAAAATGGCTTGGATCTCACTGGTGCTTTGTTGGGTTTTCTGTGCCAGCGTTCTTACTTCATCGGCCACTACTGCAAAACCTCGCCCTTGTTCTCCGGCGCGGGCCGCTTCAATCGCGGCATTTAAGGCCAGTAGGTTGGTTTGCTCGGCAATGCCTTTAATTACATCTAACACCGCGCCTACATTGTTGCTGTCGGCCGCTAGGTTCTTCACCACATCCCCCGCATGGCTAATATCGGTAACTTGCGATTGGATGCTAGTGATAACCTGTTTCATGGCATCGGCGCCGTTGTGGGCGGTGAGGTCGGTATTGTGAGTGGTATCGGCGGTGGTAGAGGCGTTTTGCGAGACTTCATTCGCCGAATGCGACATTTCTTGAATAGCGGTGGCAACCAAATCAGAGCTTTCGCGTTGTTGGTTCACCCCTTCTGCAAGGTCGCTAGACATGCTGTGTAACATTTTTGAGGAGTGTTGTAGTTGCTCTCCTGACTGGCTCAGGTCGGTGACGGTATCCAGTAAAAAGCGTTGTAGCTTACGGGTGGCATTAGCCAGTTTGCCTAGTTCGTCGCCACGGCTTAAATGAATGGTGACATTGAGTTTGCCGTCGGCCAAGATCTCGATGTCTTCGACTATGCTGTTAATTGGGCGAATGCACTGGCGATCCATAAACATGAAGCTCACCACTAATACCGCTAAACCACTTACGCCAATAATAACAAAACTGAGGGTGCTGACTTTTGCGGCTTGTTCTGTATGCCGCGCGACTTGGTCAGCGGTGAGTTGTGCTAACTTTTCGCTGAGTTGATTCATTGCATCAGAAGGGGCGCGGTCGATGCCTTTAACTGCCGCATCGCCGACTTTAAAATCGAAGCCTGCCGCCTCATACTTGGCTTTGCCTTGGCGATAGGCCTCGCCCATGGTTTTATGAGAGTTGAGAAAGTTCTCAGCAATTTGGGCCAGCTCCGGGTAGTGAGCATTTTGCAGCTCTTTGGCCAGCTCACTCACTTGTTGTTGTACGTGCTGTTGGCGCTCTAAAAACTGCCCCCAATATTTGCTGTTTTGCTTGGCATCGTGGCCACGTAATAATACGTTTTTCCATTCTTGTACTTGGGTTTTAAAGGCCAAATGCGCTAGCAGGGTTTTCTCTTCTAGGTAGATTTCGGTGTGGGTAAGTTGGTCGAAACTATTGGCGGTTTGTTGCAGTTTAAAAGCAGTAAACAGGCCTACGGCAATCACTATGAGTAACGAAATAAACATTACCGATAATATTTTAAAACGTAAGCTGGCATTATCCCAAAACATGGCGACTCTCCTATGCAGACACTTAAGCATAGAACAGTCGTAACAGAGTGAGATAAGTTTGTCGGGGCCGGTTTGGGGCCCCTAGCGTTAATTAAGCCTTATTTGGCGGCCAGTTTTTTCAGTACTCGTGATACTGCGGCAAAGGCAAAACTGGCAGTAACATGGGTTACTGCGCCAAAGCCGCTGCTGCAATCCATGCGCATGCTGCCACCGGCATCGGGTTTGGCCATACAGGTTTCACCATCGTTGCTGGGGTAAATCAGTTGTTCGGTGGAATAAACACAGTCTACGCCAAACTTACGTTTAGGGTTTTTACTAAAGTTGTAAAAACGACGCAGCTCGTTGCGTACCTTGGCGGCCAATGGGTCTTGAATGGTTTTGGCTAAATCGCTGATTTGGATCTGCGTGGGATCTATTTGGCCACCGGCGCCGCCCACGGTAATCAGCTTTATCTTGTTACGCTTGCAGTAAGCAATCAGCGCAGACTTGGCTTTGACGCTGTCGATAGCATCAATCACGTAGTCGAAGTCTTGGCTGATGTATTGGCTCAGATTATCTTTTGTGACGAAGTCTTCTATTTCGTGACACACGCAGTCGGGGTTGATTTGCAAGATCCGTTCGCGCATTACTGCGGTTTTTGATTGGCCCACACTGCCTTGTAAGGCGTGGATTTGTCGATTGGTATTAGTGGTACAAATATCATCAAGATCGATCAGGGTGATATGACCAATGCCGCTACGTGCGAGTGCTTCTGCCGCCCATGAACCGACGCCGCCAATGCCTATCACGCACACATGGGCTTGTTGGAAGGTAGTCAGCGCGCGCTGCCCATACAGACGGGCAATGCCGCCAAAACGTTGTGAAAACTGAGACATGATCAACCTTAAAAAAATAACCGGGCGATTATAGCAAAGCGCTGCTGCTTGAGTCAGCTTTAGCTGAATAAAACTCAGCCGCAAATTTGCCAAGACTTGTGGTAGATTTAAGCAAGGTGAGTTTTAGCCTAAATGACTGGAGTTAATTATGTTTCGATTTTTAAGTGTGCTGTTGTGCTTAGTCTCTTTGACGGCATGTACCATTAGACCAGCAACAGACTATAACGTGGATCAGGACTTCTCCCAGTACAAGGATTTTGCTTTCGCCCCATTGGCGGAAGATGCGGTATTAAGCATTGATGAGCAGCGTATTCAAGCTGAGCTGGTTAAGCAGTTACAAGCTAAAGGCTTGCAAGCGGTGGAGCTGGAGCAAGCCGATATGCTGGTGGCCTATCGAATTGATGAGGCTACCGAATTAGAAGCCATTGGGGGCAACTTTACTTTTGGTATGGGCTCGCGCCACGGCATGATTGGAGTGAGTTCGCCGGATCGCTATAAAGAAAGAAAATACGGTAAGTTGGTGGTTGAGTTTATCGACCCTAAGGCCAAAAGCCTAATTTGGCGCTCTATTTCTCAAAGTAAACTGGGTGAAACCATGGGCCCAGAAAGGCGTGCTGAGTTTATTCAAAAACAGCTTGGCCTGATGTTAGAAAGTTACCCACCTAAGCCTGAGGCTTAAACAGCAAACCACCGGCTCAGCCGGTGGTTTTTTCTGCTACTCGGCAATTTGGCTACGATTTCGTCCCTGCTGTTTAGCCTGATACATTGCCTTGTCGGCTCTATCTATTAATAAACTGGCTAAGACTTCGTGGGTTTTGATTTGCGCAACCCCGCAGCTAATGCTGAGGTTTATCTGGTGTTGATTGACCTCAAATGCTTGTTGGTTAATGGTAAGACGTATTTTTTCTGCCACTTCAAAAGCGGCTAAGGCATCACAGTTGGGCAGTAATACGATGAACTCTTCACCGCCCCAACGACAAACCACATCTGATTGGCGCACTTGTTCTAGACAGAGTTTGGAGACTTGTTTGAGCACTTCATCTCCAACCAAATGGCCATGTTGGTCGTTGATCTGTTTAAAATGGTCAATATCAAAGATGATCAACGAGCAAGCCTGTTTGGCGCGTTGCTGAATATCCAATACTTGTTCTAGATGGAATTCAAAGCTTTGTCGATTATAAACTCCGGTCAATTTGTCGGTGGTGGCCAGGGTTTCTAGGCGTCGTTGATAGCGACCGAGGGTGAGGTTAGCCAGTATTAACATTAGTAGCGTAATTAAGCTGCTGATGGCTAAGTTAAACCACAGGGTGTGTTTTAATTGCACGCTCGCCGGTAAATCTTGCTGCTCTACAATTAGATACCAGTTAAATTCTGGAATATAACGGGCATTTAAATAGTACTGCTGGTGGTGGTCTTTAAAGCGGTAACGTCCATTAGCCTGACTGAGTAACTCGGCCGCATGTTCGGCCAAGCCCTCGCGTAAACTAATATTGCGAGGCCCAGTATAGTCGGGACCACTTAAACTCAGGTTACCTAGCGGGTCAATGAAATAGACACTGCGCTGGTAGCGGTTTTGATAGAGCTGAATTAGCTGCTTAACCGCCTCTATGTTTAAGCCAACCCCAGTCACGCCAATCAATTGGTTGTTAAAATCAAACACTTTGTAATTAACAAATACCGTGGTGCGGCTGGTATCGGCGGTGTCATAGTCAATATTGATTTCATAGTCTTGCTCGGGTGGTAGCTGAATGACTCGGTAAAACCACGCATCGTCGGGGTTATTTATCGACAAGGTTTTAAGTATGCCATTGGGATGATAGTAGCGGCCTGTTTCTAGTGAAACAAAGAAGGCGGTGACGGTTTGATAGCGCTGCTGAATGTTCGTTAAATAGCGAATAATGTCTTGGGTGGTTTGTTCGTTGTTAATCACCCAATCTCGCACGAAGGTATCTTGCGCCATTAATGAAGAAATAAATATCGGCTGTAATAGATCGCGTTGAATCTCAGAGTAGACATTATCGCTGGTAAGAGGAAGGTGATTATTCTCGACCTGCTCTCTTAAGGACTGATAAGCCACTTGATAACTCAACCAAGCGCATAACCAAAAGGCACACAGCAACATCGCAGACAGCAGTAAGATGAACTTACGTTTGTCAGTCCATGGACTAAATTTGGGCAATTGCACTCCTTGCAAACTGGCCTTTATTCAAGCTGTTAGTGTAAAGTTAAAGCTAGGTCGAGGCAACTGACTCGCCGCTTATTCGATTTCTATTAGCTCAAGGTTGCACCCATCATGGCTCAAGCTCCAGCCGCTAGACCCGCACTGTTTTATATTGAATGTTTGCGTTTTATCGCGGCTATTGCCGTTGTTGTAATTCACGTACTTGGTCCGTATCGAGAGTGGGTGCCTGAATTGCCTTGGCATCAGTGGTTGCCGCCGGTCAGCCTGAACGCAATGAGCCGCTGGGCGGTGCCAATATTTGTGATGGTGAGTGGGGCGCTATTGATGTCGGATCAACGTCCGTTTAATGCCGCTTATTACTTGCGGCGTCGGTTGGCGAAAGTACTGCTACCGTTTTTAGCATGGACGGTAATTTACGCTCTGATTGGTGGTTTTCAAGATGGGATTTGGTCTTGGCAGGTGAGTGCCGAGCTACTGGAGAACTCGCCTAATGAGCATACCTGGTATCACCTGTGGTTTTTTTACGACTTTATTCCCTTGTATTTCGTGATCCCGCTATTGGCGCCACTGGTGAATAAAATGGAGCAGCAGCGGGTGTTATTGTTATTGGCGGCTTGGTTAGTGCTTACGCTAATGTATTGGCTAAAGGTAGAAACGCCATTACGGCAAAATATTATTATGTACTCGGGTTATTTGCTGATGGGCTGGTACTTGTTTAATCATGATCAACGTGGCCAGCTTAAATTTTGGCTGGCTACCGGCGCGGCCATGCTGGCTTTTAATGTGCTGGGTAGCGCTTATTATATTTGGCTACAAGGCGAATACAGTAGTGTATTTATGGGTTATAAGAGCCTCAATACTGCGGTGATTGCCATTAGCTTATTTGTATTGGTTAAAGCTTATGCCGAGAGGGTTCCGCAGGGGGCTCGTCCCTTGATTAAAGCGGTGTCTAAATACAGCTTTGGTATCTACTTAGTGCATCCCTTGCTGCTTATTCCGGTTCGCGACCCGGCTAATGGCGTGTATCAGTGGTTTGCTCACTCCAGTATCGCCTTAGTGGTATTAACTGCCGTAGTGATGGTACTAGCCTTTGCTTTCTCGTGGTTGTTGACCCGCTCTAGCGTTACCCGCTGGCTAGTGCCTTAGTTGCGACTAGCATGTTAAATAAAGGCTTGGTTTGCCAAGCCCCTTAGGCCGTTTTAGTGGTTAAGTTTTTTTTCTAGCCATTGGCTGAACTGACTGCGTGAATGCAGCCCGGTGAGGCGGTCGATCTCTGTTTGGTCTTGTAATAACAGTAATACCGGCATTTCTGTTAGGCGATACTGTTCTAACTGCGCTGGCTGCTCGTCGACATTCACCAGCTCAATTTGTGGTTGGTGTTCGGCGTTATACAGTTGTACTAAATCGGCAAATATTTCACTCTGTTGATGCCAGTTAGCCACAAAGGCCAGTATTTTAAAGGGTGCGGGTGGACGGCGAATAATGTCTAGGCACAAGCCTTCGGCGTTATATTCACGACAGCCCCAAACATAGCCTAAGGCATTGATTTCTTGTTGGTAAAAGTAGCGCCCTTGGTCAAAGATACAGGGGCAAGGCACATTTTTGTTCATTTCTCCGTATTGATCTTGGAAGTGGGCGACTTCGCGGCTATTGGGTTTAAAGGTGGTGGTGTCGGTATTTTCGAAGGCTGTGGCTGCTGTGAGCTTAAGCAGCAATAGGCCAGCCAAGATTAAACGAAATAACATGATTATCTCCTTCCCTAGAAAGTAAGCGATGATTATGCCGAGCCCATTGAGTAAATATCCTTGTAGTAAAACAAACTTAGCTCATCTTTCGCCGCTGAATTAATTCCCTTATGCTGTTTACTTCGCATCAGCTTGCCGTGTGGGAGAAATATGTATCAAGTGAGTTATGCCCTCTCGGGCAATACGCGTAGAAAGACTTATAAAACCGAGGCCGGAGCCAAGCGCGCGATACTGCGCTGGTTGCAACAACATCAGTCTAGCGAGAGATGCCGTGCCATTTTATACAGCCCGGATGAAGCTCCACTTAGCTTTAGTGATGCCAGTGAGCTGGATCTAGAGTCAACTCAAGCGGTTAATTTTTACAGCAGCCAAGCCTGGTTGAACTTACGTAGACAAGTATTTGAGCGGGATAATAATCGCTGTGCTTGTTGCGGGGCTTCGCCAGCGCATGACCCTAATACCGTACTTCATGTCGACCACATCAAACCGCGCTCAAGTCATCCTGAATTGGCCTTAGATATCGATAATTTACAAATATTATGCGCGGCATGTAACTTGGGAAAATCTAACCTCTCGCAGCGACAATGGCGCGAGTAAACAGTTAAGCACAGTGAGCAGCAGGTAATGAAAAACAGCCTTTCCACAGCGGTAGTCCAAGCGATGGCAGATAGTTTGCTGGCCGTTTACCCAGATTTTAAGCGTGAGCAGTTTGTGGCTTTAGCCAGCGATGGACTGGCCAGCTTAGAGCTTAAACAACGAGTGCAGCATATTATTAATGCCTTAGTGCAGAATCTGCCGCAGGACTTCGCCCATAGCGGCAAGTTATTAACCGCCTTGCCAGACTATTGGGATGCTTTGCCAGAAGCAGAGCGAATGAGCGGCTTTGCGGTGTGGCCCTTAATTGACTATGTTGCCGTTGCCGGTCTTGAGCAACCGCAATTAGCCTATACGGTGCTGGCGGCTTTAACGCCTCGCTTTAGCGCCGAGTTTGCTATTCGCCCTTTTATCGAGCGTTACCCAGAACAAAGCTGGCAGCAGTTATTGGTTTGGAGCCAGGCTGAGGACGAGCATTTGCGGCGTTTAGCCAGTGAAGGCTGTCGCCCACGTTTGCCTTGGGGAAAACAATTAAAGGACTTAATTGCCGATCCTCGCCCAATATTACCGATATTAGATGCGCTAAAGGATGATACTAGTTTGTACGTGCGCCGTTCGGTAGCAAATAACCTTAATGACATTAGCAAAGACCACCCAGAGTGGGTGCTAGATGTGTGTCAGGCTTGGCTGGAAAATGCGACTAAACAGCGCCATTGGCTAATTAAACATGCTACCCGAAGTTTAATAAAACAAGGCCACCCGAGAAGCTTTACCTTATTGGGCTACACCGCCGAGCCCGCGCTAGTAGTAGAAGAGTTTGCCTTACTAGAGCCGCAAGTGAAGCAGGGGCAGGCGCTCACTTTTGGTTTTGCCCTGCGAGCTACCCAGCCACAGCAAAACTGGGTGGTAGATTACGCCGTACATTTCATGAAGGCCAATGGCCAGAAGGCTGCCAAGGTATTTAAGTTAAAAAATATAGCCTTAAGGAAAGATGAGTGTTTTGCTATGGAAAAAAGCCATTCTTTTAAGCCAATTTCTACTCGTAACTATTATGCTGGAGAGCATTCTGTTGCCCTGCATGTAAACGGGCAGGAAGTGGCGAGAAGGACATTTTACCTGGAGGATTAAGCTGCACCTGACTGTCAACGTTTTTTACAGTGTATGCCATATTGTATGTTTATTTATTAGAGTCGTTGCTCCAATTACATGATTTGTATGATCTTTTGAAAGTTGGTTCGATTCCTGCTTATCGGCTTGGTCAATTTATTATGCTTGTTTGTAATTGCTTGAAAAATATTAATATAATTTTATTTGTGTTATTTTTGAGCAAGCGCTGTACTGATAGGAAAAGTTTTTATGTATTTGGGGATTTCTCGTCGTTTGCTTAGTCTGGCTGCTGCATGGGCATTTTCACTTAGCGCTCAGGCCGGCGTGCTTAACGATTACAAGCTCATTTTGACCGGTGATTACCACTACCAAGGTGGTGAAGTAGAAGGCCGTACGCTGTTAGGTGGTAGTTTAAACGCAGCTGGGCATTCGCCAACTTTTGCTATTCGTGAAACCACTAGCGTGGGTGTAGACACGGTGACCATAGTGGGTGATGTCAATGCCTCTAACATTAACCTTAACGCGGGCAGCTTAAGTTATGGCGGTGCTTACAATGTTGCGGGTAATGTTAACCTTAATGGTGGCGGTAGCTCCGTTCAAAGCATTAATGCGGTTAACCCATTCGATTTGGCTGCGACCTTTGCGGCGGTGGAAGCGGAGCTGCGTGCGGACTCTGCCTATTTCGCCAGCCTGCCAAGT
>NZ_JBNKPP010000093.1:0-3462 GCF_050295395.1 Agarivorans sp. | reverse complement strand
AACACACCCGCATCTTTCTCATCGAGCTGATAACTTAAATCCCCATCGCCTAAGTGATGGGCCGCACGTTCTAAGTGCCTTAAGTTACGGATCAGTTTGTTAATGTTTAAAAAGAGAATCACGGCAAGAGCAATTAAACAGAGCGTCGCCACCCAATGCGCACTAGTGACTAAACAATAGAGGGGATATAAGAGTAAGACCATAGGCGCAAAGATAATACCGTAGCCCATGGTGCCATTCTTAGCTGTAACATTGGCCATTTTTGGCTCCTTCCAAAATGCAGTCGACTCAATCAACAACTCGTTAGGTAAAGTTCAGATCTCAATATCATTTCGTGACTGATACTCTTAAGACTAGTTCTTAACGAGACAAGAAACAAAGCCAAGACAATAGAGATAAGTACTATTTCATTCAAGCCTAAATTTGAACCACATCACATAGTTAACTTGTAGTTACAACTTTGTTTTAAGATGTCGGATTTTTATTGATCAGGATCAGTATTTAGAAACATTAAGGACGCTAGTGTAGAGGGGACTTCACAGGAAAGAGGATTTCAATCATGGCATTTTGGTTAGATTTAATGTTCGGTAACCCAATTGGTTTACTCTCAATGATCGTTATCTTTAGCACTATAGGGATAATTTCTTATATCACTTGGATGTTCATTGTGAAGTCCGCGCAACAATCGTAGTTTTTGCTTCCAAATTGTTATTCTGTTCATTGTAAAAATTGCACGTTGTTATGGGGGTTAATCTAACCCCCATTTTTTGTGCCTGTGATTTCTGCTTTAGTACACAACCCGTATTAAGCGGCGTGTTTACGGCTTTGCACTACCCCATTTAAAAACTGCGGGCGCGCTTTAATCAAATGCTGCATTTCTTCCTGGCTCGGCTCTCCTGCGGGTAAACGCAGCACGCCACGATTCAGATACATGCGTGCCTTCATCGAAATTTTATAATCCGCCGTAGGACCTTGGATTGCATAATGGCGCTCATTACCTAAACATTCGAGGATGCAGGCATTGAGTAAGCTTTTTACTGCGGGTTCATTTTGCGGCAATGTCAAAATGGTGGCGCCCTGTAAAAAGAACTCCCGTAATAAAGCGCGCTCGGCACGATCCATCAAATTGACCTTAGCCTCAATCGTTTCGATCATTCGTTTATCACTCAAGTGACGAATCGATTCATCTAAGCCAAGGTTCAATAGCTGCGTTAAGAAATAAGCAATGGAGATAATCAGCCCTAGGCCAACAAAATGGGCATGCTCGGGAACAAACTTATCCAACGCCAGCATGGCAAGCACATTGGATGGGATCGCCAATAATACAGCGCAGCTTACCATTAGCCACAGCATGACTCGAAACATCATCTTTTTAGGGCTAAACAATTTCACTGAATCCAGTTTGAATTTAATCATAGTCTTATCCCAGCGACAAAAAATTGAACTTAGACGGCATCAAGCAAGTTTGATGCCAGTGTATCAGTCAAAATTGCGGGATATTTCATGGGGATAAAATGCACAATCTGGATGCTTGAGTCTATGCTTATAAGCATCCAACTCGCTATTAGCTATAGATAATTTAAGATGCCGACTTTCTTTAGCCAATTTATTAAAAGCCCGATAGGCAGGCATCTCACCTTGTCTATTATCCTCTTTAGTTCCCTCATCACCTTAGTGACAACGGCCTATCAGCTGATTAACGACTATCGCGGCGATGTGACTCGTATTGACCGCGTATTCTCCAATATTGAAAAAGCCAACCTCGATGTACTCGCCGCCAGTATTTGGGTTATCGATGAAAGACTGATTAATACTCAGTTGAATGGTTTAATCCAACTACCTGATATTAATTATATTTCGATAAAAGATGATAGCGGCCAATCGTGGAACGCCGGCAATGAGAAGCCAACCCATACCCTCAATAAAGTATTTCCTCTGGTGTATAAGTCGCCAACTGACAGCATTAATGTCGGCACTTTAGAGGTTCAAGTGGATATGGATGCCATTTACCAACGCCTCTACGATAAAGCCATTCTGATCTTGCTCTCTAATGCGATAAAAACCTTCTTAGTCGCTGGATTTATTCTGTTTTTAGTCTGGTACAACATTACTAAACACTTAGACAAACTCAGTAATTACTGCAAACGCATCGATCTCGATACCGATGTCGAGCCATTAGCCTTCGATCGCAAACAAAAAGTCGATGAATTCACCCAAGTTGCCGATGCCATCAACAATATGCAGTCGCAACTGCGCGGCTCATTCGCAGCCTTAAAACGCTCTAAAACCGAATTACAAACCGCCTTAGAAGATAGAGAACGCTTGCTGACGCTCGAACGCAGTTATAAGGAAGAACTCGCAAGGCAAGTCAAAGAAAGAACACAGGAATTAGAGCAATCATTAACGGCGCTGAAACGGGCGCAGCAAGTATTGGTTGAGCAGGAAAAAATGGCGGCATTGGGCGGTTTAGTCTCGGGAGTGGCCCATGAGATCAATACACCGATCGGCATTTGTTTGACGGCGGCCAGTACCCAACTGAGCCATATTGAAGAGCTTATCGAGCTAATACATAGCGAGCATGCCACTCTAGATGAAATCAACGCCATTTTAGATGAGTACCAAGAAAGCTGTGAGTTGATAGTTCGTAATATCAGTAAAGCCAGTAGCCTGATCCAAAAATTTAAAACGATCGCCATCGACCGTAGCCACGAAGAACATCAATGCATCAATCTGCACCGTCAACTTAAAGAGATTTTAGAATCGACCTTAATTATGTATCCCAAGGTTAAAGCCCAAACTCAGCTACAGGTTAATTCTGCGCTCAACATCCAGACCAATGTCAGCCTGCTCAATCAAATCGTCAGTAATATTCTCTCTAATGCCTTCACCCATGCCTTTCAGGATAGAGAAGATAATCTGATCCAAATTACGGCCAAGCTAGAGCAAGACTACGTGAATATCAGCATTGAAAACAATGGCATTGCCATTCTACCCGAGGTGGCAGAGCATATGTTTGAGCCCTTCTTTACCACCAGCAGGAGTAAAGGTGGCACAGGCTTAGGCTTATCCGCCGCCTTCAATGCCGCCACGTTGCTAAAGGGCACCATGAACTATCAAGCAGACTCACAACTGGGCGGCGCACAGTTTAATATCCGCATTCCCCTCACCCAATGCGATTCGCCCAAACTCACCACACACCATGACTTTACGATTTGATGGAGTGTTTGATACGAGTTTGATGGCAAGTTGAGCCTGTGGAAGGCGAATAAAGCAAACTCTGGTGCCACTAAACAAAAATCCACAGCATTGGCTGTGGATTTAGTTTTTAACCTTGAGACTTTATCTTATCGATTACCGCTTATTCACTCGCAGCTGGTTCATTTGCAACGGGTTCATTTGCAATTTGGGCGAGCCTAGCGAGTACGCGGCTTGCTGCTACAAAGCCAAAGGTGCCTGTCACCA
>NZ_JBNKPP010000092.1:0-89219 GCF_050295395.1 Agarivorans sp. | reverse complement strand
TTATTGGATGATCATTACTTCAAGCTAGCGCCACCCAAAAGTACTGGCCGTGAGTATTTTAATTTGTCATGGCTAGACCAATACTTACAACAGCCCCAGTTTAGCCAGGCCCAAGCGGTAGATATTCAGTGCACCCTGCACCACCTCACCGCGCAAAGCATTGCTCAGCAATTGCAGCAGCAAAGCAGTGGCACGCTATACCTGTGTGGAGGGGGGGATAATAATGAATTTCTGCTGCAGTTGTTGGCACAAGCCCTGCCACAGTTAAGGCTAAGCCGTAGCTCCGAGTTAGGTATACCTGAACAAGCCTTAGAGGCGTTGGCCTTCGCTTGGTTAGCGCGTTGCTTTGTTCAACAGCTGCCTGGCAATGCCCCCTCGGTGACTGGCGCGACGCGGCCAGCCATTTTGGGCGGCTGCTACCCAGCTAACTAGCCTAAACTTAGCTGAGTCAGCAGTGCCCTTGATAGTGATAATCCCCACCGGCTCGCACAAATAGCGATGAGAATCGCTATTACTATTGGTGTTAGCTAGCTATCTGGCTACAGCTTGGCACTAACTCTCTAAAGCCGCTGGCGCTGTTGCGGCCTCACTTGCAGGCTGCTTATCGCGGCCCAACTTACTGCCCAGCATCAACAATGAAGGCGTCAGAATAAGGGTTAACAGGGTGGCAAAACTCAAGCCGCCCGCCACCGCCGTAGCCAGCTGCGACCACCACTGCGAAGAGGGCGCGCCAAACTCTATACGCCGCTCAAACAGATCGATGTTAAGTTGCAATACCATCGGCATCAAACCCAAAATGGTCGTAATAGTGGTTAACATTACCGGGCGCAAACGCTGAGCACCGGTGCGCATAATCGCTTCTTGGGCGTTTAAGCCCTGTTTACGCAGCAAGTTGTAGGTATCGATTAATACAATGTTGTTATTCACCACAATCCCAGCCAGAGTAATCACCCCTAAGCCACTCATGATAATGCCAAAGGGTTGACCTGCAATCAGCAAACCTAATAATACGCCTACGGTGGAAAATAACACCGCCGAAAGAATTAATAAGGCCTGATAGAAGCTATTGAATTGGGTGATTAAAATCAGTCCCATCACAAACAGCGCAACCAAAAAGGCCTTTTCCAAGAACTGGGTACTTTCTTCTTCATCTTCGTTTTGGCCGCGTAGGCGAATATCCACCATGGGGTCCAGCGCTAACTGCTGCATCTGAGCCTGCAACTTAGGCAGTTCCAAACTCAAGTTTTGCCCCGGTGCAATATCGGCGCTCACCGTGAGCACTTGGCGTCCATCCACCTTGTTGATCACATCCTGCTTGGTTTGCGCCTGCAAACTGACAAAGTTAGTGATAGGCACCAAGCCATATTGGGTTTTCACCCGCAGCTCGCTCAGCCGACTAATACTGCGATTTTCCGCCGGGAAACGCACCCGAATGTCTAGCTCGTCATCCACATCATCGGGACGGTACTCACCCACATTCAAGCCGTTCGTCACAAACTGTACGGTATTACCCAATAGGCTCACATCGGCTCCAAAACGGGCCGCCTTGGCACGATCCACTTTAAGCTGCCATTCTATGCCCGGCTTGGTGGTGCTGTCTTCAGCGTTAATCAGATGAGGATTATCATCTACCATTTGGCGTAGCTTTTTAGCCACCGGTTCTAAGCGCTCAGGAAAGCGAGAACTAAGCTCTAGTTGTAAATCTTTGCCTCCAGGAGGGCCGGCTTTATCTTTGCGAAACTCTATTTCAAGGCCGGCTAGCGGAGCTAAACGTTGGCGCATCTCAGTTATGATTTGATTGGCTGGGCGACGTTGATTCCAGTCTTTCAAATTAACCCGAATATTACCTAAGTCGTCCCCACCAACCTTGGTATATAAAGTGGTGTAGTCCTCTAGATCGAGGATCCTTGCCTCTACCTCTTGCATGATTTGTAACTTCTCATCGGTGGCATAATCACCATGCGAGCGAACGATGATGTTGTACCCCACCGGCTCCACTTCAGGGAAAAACACCACTCCTTTACCTGCATGAACATAAGCGAAAACCACCGCTACGGCGATGATAATGCCCAAGGCCAATACCCGCAAGGGCGCGGCAATTGCCCTTTTTAATACGCTAATATAAAGTCCGGTAAAACCGTGTAATTTCTGCCACTGGCCTTCATCGGCATGGATTAAAGCAGCACGCTGTTTGGCGCTTAAATAACGCGGCCGGCCAAATAAATTACCCAAGCTTGGTACAAAAATTAGCGCCATAAATAACGAGGCACTAAGGGTTGCAATTAAGGTGAGCGGCAAATACCCCATGAATTGTCCAACTATCCCCGGCCAAGCTAATAGTGGTGCGAATGCAGCCAAAGTTGTCGCGGTAGAAGCAATGATCGGCCACGACATCCGTTGCGCGGCTAATGAATAGGCCTGATGACGGCATACGCCCTCACTCATTTGTCGGTCGGCAAATTCGGTCACCACAATGGCCCCGTCCACCAACATCCCCACCGCCATAATCAAGGAAAATAGCACCACCATATTTATGGTTAAGCCGCCTAGCGAAAGCAGCAGGATCCCAGCTAAAAACGAACCGGGAATAGCGATGCCGACCAACAGCGAGGAGCGTAAGCCCATCACCGCAATAATCACCACCACCACTAACAACACCGCCGATAGAATATTGTTTTGCAGCTCCGACAGCATGGTTTGAATGTCTTTAGACTGGTCACCGGCGTAATCAATTTGCACGCTGTCTGGCCAAAATTTACTTTCTTCGGCAATCACCGCTTTAACCTGTTCAATGGTTTCGATCAGGTTTTCTCCGGGACGCTTACTCACTTCCAAGGAAATAGTTGGCTTACCATTCACCCTCGCATAAGTGCTGGCGTCTTTAAAGGTTCGCCGTGCCGTGGCCACATCACCAAAAGTAACAATGCGGTCACCATCCACCTTAATGGGCAACTCAATCACATCTTTAACATTCTCAAATACCGCTGGCACTTTTACCGCAAAACGGCCGCTGCCGGTATCCAAGGTTCCCGCTGTCACTAGGCGATTGTTACGACTGACTAAGCTGTAGATATCGGCTTGGTCGAGGCCGTAAGACTCCATCAATAGCGGGTCTACTACTATCTCTAAATAGTCTTCACGGTCGCCGCCAATGCTCACTTCCAAGACCTGTTTCATTGCTTCTAGCTGATCTTGTAAATCTCGAGCAATGCTGAGTAAGGCGCGTAGCGGTACATCCCCCGACAACAACACCGTAATCGCAGGCTGTTCGGTGGCTAAGGTGACTTGATGCACCTCCGGCTCTTCACCGCCTGCCGGTAATTTAGGTTTAGCTTGGTCTACCTTAGCCCTCACATCGGCTAAAGCCTGATCTATATCCACCCCCACAATAAACTCTAATACCACCGAAGCGTGCCCTTCGCTGGCCACCGCGGTCATTTCTTTAATGCCTTCAATGCCCTGTAACTCTTGCTCCATCGGCCGCAGTAGCAGGCGTTCAGCATCTTGGGGAGAAATACCATCATGGGGGATCGAGACATAAATCACGGGAATATCAACGTCGGGATCAGACTCTTTAGGAATGTTGATATAGGTAATGATGCCGGCAATAAACAGGAATACCAGTAACGATAGTACGGTACGGGTGCGCGATAAAATAGCTTCAATGAAGGCGTGCATTATGGCGCCCTCTGCTGCTCTATATCGGCCTTAGTGAGCGCCTCAACCTGCTCTCCAGCCTTAACAAAACCCTGCCCCAATACAATTACATCAACATCACCACTAAAACCCGATAACCAGGCACCATCGGGTTCGGAACGAACCAGCCGAGCAGCTACAAACTGTACCCGCCCATCTACCACGGTTTTTACACCTAGCTGCCCCTGCTCATCTAAAGCCAACACTGCCGGACTTACCTTAATCGCCTCTACTGTTTCCAAAGGAAAACGTACACTGGCACTCACCCCGGCCTTAAGTTTTTGCTCGGCATTATCTAGCAAGACTTCCACCTTGAAGGTGCGAGTATTGGCATTGGCCACGCTGGCGATAAACTCAACCCTGCCTTCTAAGAGCTGTCCTGTCACAAGGCTTACATAGGCTTTTCGTCCTAGTTCAAGTAAAGCCACGTCACGCTCCGAAACATCGGTGCGCACTAACAGTTGTTGTGTATCGGCAAGCCGCAGAATGGGATCACCAATGCCTAAATAAGCACCCGCTTCAACGATATTTTCCTCAAAAATGCCGCTGTAGGGGGCTAATACCAGAGTATTGTCAATTGCCAGATTAAGCGACTTCACCATAGATTCCGCGTCGACCAATGCGGCTTTGGCTTCGGCTAAGCGGGCCTTACCTTGGAAACCTTGCTTACTCAGCGCATTAACCCCAGCGTACTCTATCCGGCGTTGCTCCAATAAAGCCTCAGCACGCTGTAATTGCGCGCGACGGTCTTGAATATCTAGCCGCGCCAACGCTTGCCCCTTAGTGATGGGACGTCCTTCCGCCACCAAAAACTCTAATAGACGCCCTGCCACTTCAGCGGAAATCACACTTTGACGTTTGGCTTCGGTTTGACCGTAGAGTTGTAAACTACGCTCGATTTGCTGAGCGTGATAACGCTGAATTTGAACTCGAGTAAGTTTATGCGGGGAGTCATTGTGGGACTGGGTTTCAGCTTCGGCTTGGGAGTATTGGCCACTGACCATCCAAATAGTCACTAGCGCAATGATAACAATAGATAAAATATACGGGCGAGCAGCAAAAAACCGCCCTAGCTTGGCCGACACAATCAAACACTCCCTGTTGATGATAGCAAGTGTTGTTGATTATATAGGCTAAGTTACACCAGTAACATGCTTTATCTAGGCGGCTGACAAAATAACGACAAAGCAGGCGTAAGGAAAAAACAACAAAGCCACCCATAGGTGGCTTTGTAAGGCTTGTTTGGCCCTAAACTAAATACTAAATGATGAGCCACAGCCACAGGTAGTACTGGCATTGGGGTTATTCACCAAGAAGCGTGAACCTTCTAAGCCGGAGGTAAAGTCAACCACCCCACCCACTAAATATTGTAGGCTCATTGAATCAACAACCATCGACACGCCCTGCTTCTCTACGAGGGTGTCACCTTCATTGACTTTCTCATCAAAGGTAAAGCCATAAGAGAATCCAGAGCAACCACCACCAGTCACGTAAACTCGCAGCATAAGCGCTGGATTTTCTTCTTCAGCAACCAACTCTTTCACCCGAGCCGCTGCGGCATCAGTGAATTGGATCGGAAATGCGGCTTGTTCAGTTACAGCTTGCTCTGACACTATCAATTCCTTAAAAATGTTAACTCACGCGGATTATCTAATACCTGAGTAATTAGTTCAAGTATTACCCAAATCCGGCCAAGCTTGCTGCAAGTCGATTTGCGCAGCTTTATTCCACTTATTGCCCTTAATAAAGGCACTTAACTCCACTCGCTCAACTTGAAAGCCTTCAGGTAGCTTAATTTCGGAGCTGAGCTCCTGAAAGTAACGAAACTTAAATGTAAGCTCGGAGGCAGGCTGTTGCAAGTCAGCGACATTATAGCTGGCGGGTTGCCCGTCTTGACTTCCCACCAGCTGCACTTTTAGCTCTCCTTGCAGCCAGCGCTTATTACGCGCTACCTGCATCAGTAATACATCAATACGGTAGTAACCCGGGCTCAGCATCGGCTCAATATGTAGTTGCTCAATCTTCATCCCGCCCGCTTGCTGCTCGGGAGCCATAATCTGTCGATATACCATCAGCTCTTGTTTAAGGCTGAGGTTTTCGTCATTGAGTTGCGCCACCTCTTGTTCTAAGCGCGCCAGCTCTGCCACCTTACTATCTTGCTCTAAGCTGAGCAGAGCCAAGCGCTGTTGTAATTCAGCTTGGCCATCTAGCGCTTCACTAACACCTTGTTGCAACTGGCTAATCATCTGGTCTTTTTGCTCTACCACCACCGACAAACCATAAATACTGGTGAGCGCTAAAGCCCCGATGAGACTGGCAACTAATAATTTAGGCTTGGCCACTGAATACCTACTAACGTTCAAAAAGCGACAGTTTACCGAGAATTATGCCTAGCAACAAACCAGAGATTCAGCCCCTGTAGATAGTTTGTTATAGTGAGCCCACTTTTAGGCTTCCACAGCCATTTTCAGATATTTTAAAGGATGCGCTATGTCTCGTTCAGAACAACTTTTTAGTCAAGCCCAGCAGACTATTCCCGGAGGCGTTAACTCACCGGTTCGCGCCTTTAACGGCGTTGGCGGAACCCCGCTGTTTATTGAACGAGCCGAGGGGGCGCGCATCTATGATGTCGATGGCAATAGCTACATCGATTACGTTGGCTCTTGGGGACCGATGATTTTAGGCCACAATCATCCCGCCATTCATCAAGCCGTAGTAGATGCAGCCGCCAAAGGCTTGAGCTTTGGAGCGCCCACCGCCAGTGAAATAGCTATGGCAGACTTGGTCTGTGAATTGGTGCCATCGATGGACCAAGTACGCATGGTCAACTCTGGCACCGAGGCCACCATGAGCGCGATTCGCCTAGCGCGCGGCTACACCGGACGAGACAAAATTTTAAAATTTGAAGGTTGTTACCACGGCCATGCTGATTCACTATTGGTAAAGGCGGGATCCGGTGCGCTGACCCTCGGTCAACCGAGCTCTCCGGGGATTCCAGCCGACTTTGCTCAGCACACCCTCACCGCGACTTATAACGATTTGGCATCGGTGGAAGCCTTGTTTAGCGAATATCCTGAAGATATCGCTTGTATCATCGTGGAACCGGTGGCTGGCAATATGAACTGTATTCCCCCACTGCCCGGATTTTTACAAGGGCTGCGCGCTATTTGTGACAAATACCAAGCGGTTTTCATCATCGATGAAGTCATGACCGGCTTTCGGGTCGCCTTAGGCGGAGCGCAAGCTTATTACGAGGTAACACCCGATCTCACTTGTTTAGGCAAGGTGATTGGTGGCGGCATGCCAGTAGGTGCCTTTGGTGGTAGTAAAAAAATCATGGCTCATCTAGCCCCAGTAGGCCCAGTTTATCAAGCTGGGACTCTCTCGGGTAACCCCATCGCCATGGCCGCTGGTTTAGCCGCCCTAAATGCGATAAAAGACCCAGCGGTACATCAACACCTTAACCAGATAACCGAGCGTTTAGCCCTGGGCTTGAAACAAGCAGCAGAGCGCCAAGGGATCCCATTGGCGGTGAATCAGGTTGGAGCAATGTTAGGTTTCTTCTTTACCGAGGCCGAACAAGTGACTAACTTCGCCCAAGCCTGCGCTTGCGATACCGAGCGTTTTAAACGCTTCTTCCACTTGATGTTAGAAGAAGGTATTTATCTTGCCCCTTCTGCTTTTGAGGCCTCATTTACTAGCTTCGCCCATAGCGAAGCAGATATAGATGCCACCCTTGCCGCAGCAGAACGTTGCTTTGCCAAGCTAAAATAAATCAGCAAGCCGCGCTAGCACAGCGCGGCTTTAACGTAACCATTCCATTTTAACCACCTTACCGCGGTTTAGATAAATCACGTATTTGTTGCCATTTAGCTGATACAGCAGGCCTTCCAGCTTACTATAATTAGCGCCACTCACCACCTCACTAAAGGTCGGCTTACCACAAGCGCTGAGCAACTCGAGTTTATCGGTCTCGGAACGTATCCAAGTGCCGTGACAGTTAATATTGGAGACTTCCGTACCTTTACCTGCAAATGCCCCGCCTGCCAGCAGCATCAGTAATACGCCTGTTGCAATATAGCTTTTCACTCAACTCCCCCACTATTCAAAGCCACTATTAACTAAAAAGTTAATTATAGACAAAGAGCCAGAGCACACGGTTATTTTTGGGAAGGGCGAGTCCACAAAAATATCATTACCGCGGCTAAACAGGCGATAGCTGGCCACATAGCCAATTGGGGTAGCTTCATCCACAGCATCAAGCCCAAGGAAAAGCCCACCATGATGGTGGCGCTACACTTGGCTTTTACACTTACCACGCCATGGTTGCGCCAATCGTTAATCAGCGGGCCAAACCGAGGGTGATTATGCAACCAAGCCTCAAAGCGCGGGGAACTGCGGGAAAACAGCATCACCGCCAATAGAATAAACGGTGTGGTGGGCAATAAGGGAAGAAAGATGCCAATGGTTCCCAGCACTACCGCCAGCCAAGCCATTAACATGGTAAACAAACGCAACATTTAAGATCTACTCACTCAATCACTTATCTGTAGTCTAACCGTGAGCAAGCGAAATAACTAAAAATTATGAGATGGAAGCAAAAGGGATTAGACATCTAGACGTCTAAAGTATATCTTAAGGGTGTCGCCGATTTATTGCCAACTTGCGGGCGGCTAACAAATACAGCTAAAGCGCCCTGCGCGCGAACTAAGATAAAGGAGTTCGTATGTTTGAAGCCATACAAAAAGAAACGTTTATTACCACTCAGCCAAGGGCTAAGCGTTATTACCAGCCTCGACCACTAAACTCAGCTAAGTCTCTCTATTTCAGTGAGTTAAGCCAGTTAAAACATATCGATGAGGCGAGTCATTTCAATGATCGCTATCGGCCTAGAGCCAATTAAACCTAGGCAATTGCGCCAAAGTCTATCAAGAAAAGCAGAAGCGCTTAGTTGTAGATAAGCGCTTTATTCACTGGTTTTTGCACCGCGTGGCTAGCCACTTACTTTGTTTCACGACGAGTTTGCTGGTCGTTAGATTTACTTGGACAAAAGGTTGCACCTGAAGCACCGCGAAAACTTGAAAAAGCCATAATTATTACCTCTACTACTTTGAAAAATTTAATCTAAGTCGCCTTATTGCAGACTTACTATTACTAGAGCAATATCAAGGCCAAGTGTATGCTGTAAGGCAGGATATATTGAGATACCCAACAGTATATGCTTGAAAAGCCTATCTCTTGATCAATAAAACCAAAATACAAATAACAAATAGTTAAATATGCTGAGCTCGCTAAAATTTGCAGTTTTTAGTAGAGGGCATACTGCGCAATTATGGCGCATTACTGCGCCAATTTGTATCAAAAGCTACATTATTTTGAGACAGCGTAACGTTGATGTAGCGCTTGGTACAAATCATCCTGAAAACTGTCAGCGGAAGCGTCCAATTGCGTCATCAAGTCCACTAAATGTTCATTGTCTTCACGACCATCCCAAGTTTTACGGTAAGTTCCTTGTTTGTAACCATTGTCTTGACGAAAGAAGTTCAATACGTTCTTACTCACGTATTGCTGATACAGCTCCAACCACGACATTTGGCAATCCACCAGCAGAGCGGAAAACAAACCGATACTACAGCGTTTTGCCGCCGCTAAGCCAATTAACAACTCCAGCTTGTGCAGTAGTCCCAGCTCGGCAAAATGGTAATCTTGTCCGTCAAACTGCACACTCTGCTGGTCGATATCAGTAAAAATCGCCGCTTGCGCCTGCTGCTGGTCACCTTCGGCCTGCAGCAGTAACTCTGACAAAATAAAGTGCCAAATATCTACCAGCTCCATTTGCAACTGCGCCAAGTCACAATCTTGTTTCTTCCACCATTTCCAACCATGGTGTTCGATAGCCTCGGCCCCTTCTATTATCACCGCACGCAAAAAGGGAGAGCGAGTGGTTAGCCACTCAGGATTCACCTTGGCATTCATTTTATCTTGCAGTTGCAACATTATTTGTGCCTGATTTGCTTGTAGCATCTCGATTCCTTAATTTAGTTAAATAGGCTTTGTAGCCAAGTTTTAGCTTTGCTTGCGGCCTGCTTTACACAGCCTTTAGCTAATTTAGTTTGCTCAGCAGGTGCCGGCAATAATTGAGTCTCGCCACAGCCGACCGCCACCGGTTGACCGCTCGCCTGTGCAAAATGCACCCAGGCTAAATTATCCGGTTGCATCGGCCTCAACGATTGCGGGTAAGAGGTTTTCAAGTAGGCTGCATACACCGGCAGCGCAGCTGAAGATCCCGTTACGCCAGCTGGTTTGTTATCATCTCGTCCCACCCATACGGTGATAATCTCACGCTGATCAATTCCCACATACCAGCTGTCACGCAAATCATTAGTGGTACCAGTTTTACCCGCCAAATCCACCTTGGGAATACGCCATTTTAAAGAACGCGCCGTGCCGCTGCGCGTCACTTGGCTCATTGCATAAAGGGTTAAATAGTTGCCCATTTCCGACCAACGTCGCTCGGCGCTCAGGTCGGCGCGATATAAAACCTGGCCATGTGCATCATTCACCTGCTGTACTGCATACAAGGGACGATACTCTCCATCCCCGCCTAGGGTTTGATAGAGCTGAGCCATTTGGAAAGGAGAAAGACTGAGGCTGCCTAACAATAACGAAGGATAAGCTTGAACCTGCTCCTGCAAACCGGCCTTATGCAAGGTATTGACGACCGAGTCTAAGCCCAGTGCTAAGCCGAGCCGAACCGTAGGTATATTCAAAGAGTTAGCCAAGGCGTCCACTAACATAACAGCTTCACCTGTGGTTTTATCGTAGTTCTGCGGTTGCCACTGGCTGCCGTCATCCAAGGGCACGCTTAAGGGGCTATTTTCTAATAATTCGCCCAATTGATGGCCCTGTTCAAAAGCACTGAGATAGACAAAGGGTTTGACTAAAGAGCCGATCGGACGGCGCGCATCTAAAGCTCGATTAAAGCCCTGATTATTCTCTTCTCTACCACCAATTAACGCGCGGATCGCGCCACTATAGCGTTCGCTG
Organism: Agarivorans sp.; assembly: GCF_050295395.1. NCBI lineage: Bacteria > Pseudomonadati > Pseudomonadota > Gammaproteobacteria > Alteromonadales > Alteromonadaceae > Agarivorans > Agarivorans sp. Next base: position 78,476 of record NZ_JBNKPP010000092.1, on the reverse strand, counting down.
ATCACCATCGCCGTTTGCAGCTGATTTTTCGCGCCTTTATCCAACTCAGCCAATACCGACTGAGCCGCGGTTTGCGCATGGCGCTGCGATAGAGGATCAAGAGTGGTAAATACCTTCACCCCATTATGCTCACGCCAATTGCTGGCATGCTGGCGTAATTCCCGCTTCACCAACGAGACAAATCCAGGGGTCTTTTGATAACCCATGCTACCACGCTCACTCAAACCTAACGGCTGTTGCACCGCCAGCTGATAGGCTTCGGAAGATAGCTCCCCTTCTTCGGCTAAAATACGCAACACTAAATCACGACGATTCAAGGCGCGTTGCTGATGCCGCCAAGGGTCGTAATAGGATGGCCCCTTGATAACCGCCACCAATAAAGCAACCTGCTCTACGCTTAAGTCACTAACCGGACGCCCAAAGTAGAAATAACTGGCAAGGCCAATGCCGTGCACCGCATTGCTGCCATTTTGCCCAAGGTAAACTTCGTTAAAATAGCTCTCTAAAATTTCATCTTTGCTATAACGAAAGTCGATTAGCAAGGCCATATAGGCCTCTTGCAGCTTACGCCACAGCGTGCGCTCGCGGGTAAGGAAGAAGTTTTTAGCCAATTGCTGAGTAATGGTACTGCCACCCTGCACTGTGCGTCCGGCTTTTACATTCACCACCAAGGCTCGGGCAATCGCCAAGGGCGAGACACCATCATGTTGATAGAACTGGCGATCTTCGGTGAGGATCAAGGCTTTCTTCAGACTCTCAGGAATGTCCTGCAAGGGCACAAACAAGCGGTCTTCTTGCTCACTCACGTTAAGCCGCTCTAGTAATACTGGGTCCAACCGGGTTTGCGCGAGTTCTTCACCACTATCGCGATGTTGGATCTTGGTTAGACGAGAAGGACTAAACGTGAGCAACATCGGCAGCTCGGGCTCTAGGCCGTCAGCAAATTCAAACTGACGCCGCACCACTTCAATACGGGTTTGCGACACAGCATATTCGCCGCCACGTCGAGCACGTTTCACCTTGCGGTAGTTAAGTAACGCCAATTCATCTTGCAGCTCTTTGCGGCTTAAACGCAGCCCCGGATAAAGCTGTAACTCACGGCCGTACACCGCCGCAGGAAGCTGCCACTTGTCGCCGCTAAAACGCTGCTGGATTTTACTATCAAGCAGCACCCCCCAAGCGAGTAACATCACCATCACCACTACGCCTAGCTTCCAACTTAATTGCCATAGGCGCTTGCTCCATGAAGACTTAGCACTAGACTTATTTTTCGCAGAACTAGCGCGCCGCTTGGCCGCTGGTTTAGCTCCGGCCTTTTTACGCGGTGCGGCTTTACTTGTGGGTTTCTTGGCTGCAGAACTGGGCTTTTTAGGACTCATATTGCCTTACTACTAAAAATGCGAATAAATAATACCAGCCACGCTAAGGTCGCTTCATTTGAGGAGGCCCTAGGATACTCTCACCGCGGTGTTTTTTTAAGTGAAAATGCGCCCTGCTTAAAGAGAAATAGGCTGGGTACCTTCGATGTAACCAAACAGCGCTAACGAGCCAGCTGCCGCTTGGTTTTATGGGTAGCCTGCGCCGCCACCGGATCATCAGGCCAAGGGTGCTTAGGATAACGCCCTCTCATTTCTTTTTTCACTTCAACATAGGCGGATTGCCAAAAGCTGGCTAAATCTTGAGTTAGTTGCAAGGGCTTGCCTCCAGGAGAGAGCAACTCCAAGGTAATCGCCACTTTATTGCCCAGCATCGGCGATTGCGGCTGACCAAACATTTCTTGTAGCTTAATCGATACCACCGGCGCCTGACCGAGCTGATAACGAATTGCCACTTTATTCCCCGAAGGCGCTAGGTAATGGCTCGGTACGACTTGCTCAAGTTGTTGCTGTTGTTGCCAAGTGAGTCGTGATTTTAAGGCGCCCAACCAATCCACTGCCTTCAGCTGTTGCCAACTACGGCAGTTTTGTAGCTGCAGGGCTAACCAAGTCTCGGCATCATCAAGCAGGGCCTGCTCGCTAAAATCAGTCAATCCCAACTCACTAAACCATTGCTCAGCACAGCGCACCCGTTCCAACCAAGCTAGGGCCTTATCATCCAACGGTAACCAAGCCAAACCCTTGCTATTAATTTGCCTCAACCACGCTTGGCTTATTAACTCTCCGGGCACCTGTTCTGCCGCTTGGCTACTTAGCACTAGCTGTGCCAAACGCTGCTGTTGCTCCACCACGATGCGCTTGGCGCTATCAGACCACTGACAGTGTAACTGGGCACTAAAGCGGCCTGGTTGATATTTTTGCAACAGCGCTAAATCCAACTCACAGGCCAATGCCACCTTGCCCTGCTTATGCCCTTCCGGCCAAAACAGTTCAACCACCACTAAGGCCGTTTGCTTAGCTAGGTAGTGCTGCTGTTGGTCTACCTCCACACCAAAACCACCACTGCTATGATAGCTGCACCCTTGGCGCTTGACGGCAATTCTGTCGGGAAAAGCCTGTGCCAGTAGCAAGCCATCCCAGTGTTCGGCGATGCTAGCCGCGGGTTGAAGATTAAAGCGCTGTGCTAGGCGCGACAACTGCTGCTGATATTGCTGTTTTAGCGCGCCTTTTAATTGCAACAAAGCCTGAGCCAGCGGGCCATCAGGTAATGGCCCGCTCACATCCAGAAAGGCGGCTAATTCACAGGCGCGCCATAACAAGCTAGGCTGCGATAGCTGCTGTTGCCAAGACTGCGCTTGTTGCAACATGGCAACACTACGCGGGGATAAACCACTCGCACCAAGCTGCTGAGCGGCATTGCTCAAGCGGCCTTGAGAGACTAGACCAAGCTCGCTTAACAGCTCGCGCGCTTGCGCCAAATGGGCAGCGGGCGGCGGATCTAACCATTGCAAGTCCTCGGCCTCGGCTCCCCATTGCTGTAACTCAATCAGCAAGCGGCTTAACTCACTGCGGGTAATCTCCGGCGGATTGGCAAAGGGACGATGGTTTAATTGCTCTTCGCTATAGGCGCGGTAGCAATGCCCCGCCTGCAAACGCCCAGCCCGCCCAGCGCGCTGAATCGCCGAAGCTTTAGCGATCATTTTAGTTTGTAAGCGGGTAGTTCCACTACTAGCGTGATAACTAGCCTGACGCTCTAAACCGCTGTCTATCACACAAGAGATGCCCTCAATGGTTAAACTGGTTTCGGCAATATTAGTCGCCAACACTAGTTTACGTCGCCCCGCTGTTGCGGGCTCAATCGCCGCCTGTTGCTCGGCCAAACTCAACTTGCCATAGAGCTGATGTAAGCTCAGTTCATCTGGCAAGCGCCCACTCAGGCGTTCAGCTAACTGGCGAATTTCGGCATTGCCCGGTAAAAACACCAACATGCTGCCACTTTGTTGTTGCGCCGCCTGCAATACCAACTGAGCCAAATTATCGGCCCACTGCCAATCGCGTTTTATCGGGTGATTGCTATAGCTAATCGGAAAACTGCGCCCAGCACTTTCTAGCACTAGCGCCTCAGGCAGTAAGGACATTAAAGCCTGATTTTCTAAAGTTGCCGACATCAGCATCAGTTTAAGTTCGGGCTTAAATACTTGCTGAACTTCCAAGCTCAAGGCCAAACCTAAGTCGGCATGAATGCTGCGCTCATGAAACTCATCAAAAATAATCATCGCCACATCGCTAAGCTCGGGATCATTTTGAATCAAACGCGTTAAGATCCCCTCGGTGACCACCACCAAACGGGTGTTGGCCGATAAGCGCTGCTCGCCACGCATTTGATATCCCACCGTTTGCCCGAGGGGCTCGGCTAATTGAGAGGCAAGAAACTGAGCAATATTTCGCGCCGCCAAACGCCGCGGCTCGAGCAAAATAATTTTGCCCGACAACTTAGCTTGTTGCAGCAACATTAAAGGCAAGGCGGTGGACTTGCCCGCCCCTGGTGGAGCACCAATCACAAATTGTCGCTGCTGGTTAAGCTTAGCTAATAACTCGGGAAACAATTGAGCTATGGGCAATGCACTCAAGGTCAGTCCTTAAAATCATAATATAAACGCGCCTAGTGTAGCGAAAGCCGCCCTATGACCCAAGTTATGTTCAGCCCTTCTGCGCTGCCTACTTTAGGTGTTAGCATGCGCCAATATAAAAACAGACACGCAGCTAAGCCACTGCATGTGCTGCAGATGCCGTAACCTAAAGTGAACTAAATGATCAAAGTTAAACCCGCAATACTAATTAAGCGCTACAAGCGTTTTCTCGCCGATGTGCAACTAGACCAGCACAGCAGCACGATTTACGTACCCAATACCGGAGCAATGACCAACTGTGGTAGCGCAGGCGATGTAATTTGGTACAGCACTAGCGACAACCCTAAACGCAAATATCAGCATACTTGGGAGCTCACCGAACGTGATGGACTGATTTGCGTGAATACCGCCAGAGCCAATGAGTTTGTTGGACATGCACTGCGCACTGGGGCCATCGAGTCTTTGTCAGGCTATCAAGTACAAGCAGAAGTTAAATACGGTGATAGCCGTATTGATTTCATGCTAAGCCGCAACAATGAGACCTGTTTTGTGGAGGTAAAAAGCTGCACCTTACTGGAAAACGCTCAAGGTTACTTCCCCGATACCGTTACTCAACGTGGTCAAAAACATCTGCTGGAATTAATTAAAATTGTCGAAGCCGGCCATCGCGCGGTGCTGCTGTTCGCCATTTTGCATAGCGGCATTAATTCAGTTAAAGCCGCCAAACACATTGACCCTAAGTATGCAGAGTTACTTGAACAAGCGAAAAAAGCCGGTGTGGAAGTGTTGTGTTATAAACCGAATTTATCGCAATACTTTGAATTTATGGCCCCACCCTCGGCGCAATAAGCTGCCAGTGTTGGGTTATTGCAAACAAAACCAATCACAAATCACTGCGAACCGAAACCGCTAATGAGGGCTTTGCTAAGCGTTGCCTTCAGCAGTAAAAGAGCACTTGAGAATTTGGGCGCATAGCTCGCCCGTTTAACTGATGCTTGATAGTTTTTTTGTATTCTTCGGTGTACAGCTCAGACTGAACATTATCCTTTAGTTAAAACTGGCATTCGCCACAATTTACAGCTAGATGATTAGGTATAAGAAGTTACATTTTTGTGAATAAACGTTCAGTTCCAACACCGACCAAGGGGTGATTAAAAAACCAACATAAAGGTCTAATTCTGTTACCTAGCTTAGGCGGGATTAGCAAATTATCAGCAATTCATTTGCGGTACGTTTGCCTTTCTGCTATAGATACCCGCCTAATTTACATCCTCGACTGTTTTATCGAAAAAAGTCGCACGGAATTTGGGAGAGAAGTATGCCAGACGGCAAAAAGAAAACACTAGGTGTGCTCTCTATCGCAGGGGTTGAACCATACCAAGCTCAGCCTGGCGAAGAGTACATGAACGATGCTCAGTTAGACCACTTCCGCACTATTCTTGAAGCGTGGCGTAACCAACTTCGTGAAGAAGTTGACCGCACGGTAACGCATATGAAAGATGAAGCGGCTAATTTCCCTGATCCAGTAGACCGCGCAGCTCAAGAGGAAGAATTCAGTCTTGAACTTCGTACTCGCGACCGCGAACGTAAGCTGATCAAGAAAATTGAGAAAACCTTGCTGAAGATCGACGAAGATTTCGGCTTCTGCGAGGCCTGTGGTGTAGAAATTGGGATCCGCCGTTTAGAGGCTCGTCCTACTGCTGATTTATGCATCGACTGTAAAACTCTAGCCGAAATTAAAGAGAAACAATTAGTCGGCTAAGAAGAACGACAAGCCAGCAGTTACCATTTGTCGTGGTTAACTGCTCGGCTTTGTATTGCTAAGTATTCACCATGACAGCTAAGCCCTACATTGGCCGTTTTGCCCCTTCGCCTTCAGGTCCTTTACACCTAGGCTCCTTAGTTGCCGCTCTCGGCAGTTATTTACAAGCCCGTTCTCAGCAAGGCCAATGGTTACTGCGCATTGAAGATATTGACCCGCCTCGTGAACAAGCCGGTGCCAGCACGTTAATTCAAAAACAGTTGGAACAATTCGCCCTCTATTGGGATGGCGAAGTACGCTACCAAAGTCAGCAGCTTAAGCGCTATCAGCAACAAATTGACCACTGGCTTAGCCAACAACAAGCCTATTATTGCCAATGTACTCGCAAACAAATTAAGGCCTCAGGCGGTGTGTATCTAGGCAATTGCCGAAACAAACAGCTCAGCGGCGACGGTTTAGCACTGCGCTTTTGCAACCAGCAGCCGGTTTACCACTTCCACGACCAAGCCTATGGTGAGGTACAACTACCAACCGCCGAAGCCGAAGAAGACTTCATTATTAAGCGCAGGGATGGGCTATATGCTTACAATCTAGCGGTGACCTTAGATGATGCCGAGCAAGGCATTACTGAGGTGGTGAGAGGCGCCGATCTGCTGTATACCACCGGTAAGCAAATCGCTATTTTTAAACGCTTGGCTCAGCCAGCACCGGCCTATTTACATTTACCACTGGTGTTTGACCAACATGGCAATAAACTCAGCAAACAAAACCACGCCCCTTCTATCTCTGGAAAACAAAATCAGCAGCTACTACTGAAAGCCTTGAATTATCTAGGGCAAGCCAGCGAAAACCAATGGATTGAACTAAGCTGTGAGCAAATATTAAACAAGGCAGTAGCGAATTGGCAGCTCGCAACACTGCCCAAAATCTCGCTAAACAGCCAGTGAATAAGTTGTATTTCTTGCTAAAAAAGCTATATTAGCGCCTTATTTTTCACCATCTAGGTATCGTGCGCTCAAGGGGGCAACCATTTTACGTAAACTGGCCAAGGTATATAAACGGATCATCAAGCCGAATAGCAAACAAACCGTGACTATAGAGCAACAAGTGATTCCGCGTGCCGAGCACAATATTTCACGTCAAGACATTAGCGAAAATGCCCTTAAGGTTTTATACCGTCTACACAAGTCGGGTTACAAAGCCTACTTGGTAGGAGGCGGAGTTCGCGACTTACTCTTGGGCAAACAGCCAAAAGACTTTGATATCGCCACCGATGCCACCCCAGAGCAAATCAAAGGTTTGTTCCGAAACTGTCGACTAGTGGGTCGGCGCTTTCGTCTCGCTCATATTCTATTTGGGCGCGACATCATCGAAGTGGCCACCTTCCGTGGTCATCACGATAGCGAACAAGCCAATACCGATTCTAAACGCAGTGACGAAGGCATGCTGCTACGTGACAACGTTTATGGCAGCATTGAAGAAGATGCTGAACGTCGCGACTTCACGGTGAATGCGCTTTACTACAACATCGCCGATTTCTCGGTGGTAGACTTTGCCGGCGGCATTGGCGACATTGCCGAGCGTCGTTTACAGCTGATTGGTGACCCAGAAACTCGTTATCGAGAAGATCCTGTACGGATGCTCAGAGCGGTGCGCTTTGCGGTCAAATTAGATTTCGATATCGCGCCAGAAAGCCTTGCGCCAATTGCCGAGTACGGTCATTTATTAAAAGACATTCCAGCAGCCCGTTTGTTTGAAGAAAGCCTGAAATTGCTGTTAAGCGGTGAAGGCAAAGAAACCTTCAAAATGCTGGCTCAAACCCAGTTACTCTACCCCTTATTCCCTCTGTTAAAGCCCTTGCTCCAACAATGGGACGAAGACGCTCCAGAGCTACGCTTTATTTTAATGGCCTTGGCCAGCACCGATAAACGGGTGCGAGGTGAGCAAAAAGTCACTCCGGCCTTTATCTTTGCAGCATTGCTATGGCCGCTGCTCGAAATCAAAAAAGATGAGTTATTGGTTGAACTGTCATTGGGTGAACATGATGCCATGGCAATGGCGATGAACTGGGTACTGAGTGAACAATGTAAGAGTATCGCCATACCGAAACGCTTCACTACAGGCATTAGAGAGATTTGGCAGCTGCAATCTCGACTGGATCGCCGTTTTGGCAAACGCGCCTTCCAAACTTTTGCTCATCCGCGCTTTAGAGCCGCCTTTGACTTTTTGGAACTGCGAGCCAAGGCCAGCCAAGATCAACAGCTAGGCGAACTAGCTCAATGGTGGCAACAATGGCAACGGAGTAACGAGCAAGGGCGTAATAGCATGGTTCGCGAACTCAATAAAAGCGCCGGTCGCAACAACAAACGTCGTCGCCGTAAACCCAAAAATACCTCTAACGAATCATGAGCCATTGCTTTATCGCACTAGGTAGCAACTTAGTCGAACCACTTCAGCAAGCGATAGCGGCAAGGCAGAGCCTCGCCGCCAGCCAGCAGATTCAATTGTTGGCTGCGTCATCTCTCTACCGCAGTCGTCCCATGGGCCCACAAGATCAGCCCGACTACCTTAACGCGGTACTACATATCTCCACCGAGCTTTCCCCCTTGGAGTTGCTCGATTTCACTCAAAATATCGAACAGCAACAAGGCAGAGTTCGTAAGCAACAACGCTGGGGCCCCAGAACCTTAGACCTCGACATTCTGCTGTATGACCAGCAAGTAATCGACACCCCTCGGCTAACAGTTCCACACTATGGAATGAAGCAGCGAGAGTTTGTATTATTACCGCTCGCTGAAATTGCCGAAGATTTGTGCTTACCCGACGGGAGTTCGGTGACACAACTAGCAGAATCTATCGATAATAACGGATTACAAGTTTTCAAACGCCCTCAAGAGTGGGCTTGATGAGCATATTCACTAGATAATTTACTTCCTGATGCGAAGTAAACGGTAACTAACTATGAGCAGAATTACAGTTTCTCAGCTACAAAAATTCAAACAAAACAACGAGAAATTTTCCTGTATCACCGCCTATGACGCCAGCTTTGCCGCGTTGTTTGACGAACTTGGCATGCATATGTTGCTGATTGGTGACTCCTTGGGCATGGTATTACAGGGACACAACGATACCCTAGCGGTGACCATCGACGACATTGCCTACCATACTCGCTGTGTGGCTCGAGGTACCACACAAGCCATGATCGTGGCCGACATGCCGTTTATGTCTTATGCCACTCCCGAGCAAAGCTACCAAAACGCAGCCCAGCTAATGCAAGCTGGCGCGCAAATGGTCAAGTTAGAAGGCGGCGAATGGCTTAGCTCAACCATCAAGGGTTTGGTGGAACGCGGCGTCCCCGTTTGTGGTCACCTAGGGCTAACCCCTCAATCGGTTCACCTGTTCGGTGGTTATAAAGTGCAAGGGCGCAACGAACAACAAGCGCAGCAAATGATTGAACACGCCAAAGCATTAGAAGCCGCCGGCATTCAATTACTAGTGGTTGAATGCATACCCACTCAGCTGGCCGAGCAAATCACCGAGGCTTTAAGCATACCAGTGATTGGTATTGGTGCGGGCAATGTCACCGATGGGCAAATACTGGTAATGCATGATGCCTTTGGCATCAGCAAGGGGCATATTCCTAAGTTTTCAAAGAACTTCTTAGCCGAAACTGGGGATATTCGCAGCGCAATTAGCCTTTATCTAAACCAAGTAGCCTCGGGTGAGTTCCCAGGTGAAGCTCAGAGTTTCAACTAATGCTTAATGTTTTCGAGCAGCCAGAGCCATTACGCGAAGCGCTAAATAGCGTGCGTCAACAAGGGCTTAAACTAGGCTTTGTCCCTACCATGGGCAACTTGCATCAAGGGCATATTGCCTTAGTTAAAGAAGCGCAACGCTACTGTGACCGCGTGGTGGTGTCGATTTTTGTCAATCCGCTGCAATTTAATAACAGCAGCGATCTTGACTCTTACCCGCGTACCCTAGAACAAGATTTACAAGCCTTGAGAGAAGCCGGCGCTGACTTCGCCTTTGTCCCCAGCGCTGAAGTGCTCTACCCCAACGGCTTAGCCGAACAAACCAAAGTTAAGGTCCCCGGACTATCCGACATACTAGAAGGCGAATTACGCCCAGGCCATTTTGAAGGCGTAGCCACGGTGGTCTGTAAGCTGTTCAATTTAGTTCAACCTGATTTAGCGGTATTTGGCGAGAAAGACTTCCAGCAACTGGCGTTGATCCGCAAAATGACCAAAGACTTGCTGCTACCGATAGAGATCCGTGGGCTGGCCACCGTTAGAGAAGCTGACGGCTTAGCCATGAGTTCGCGCAATAATCGCTTAAGCCCAGAGCAACGTGATAAGGCCCCTATATTGGCACAACAGATGTACCAGCTAGCTGAGCAGCTAAAGCTTAATAACATCACGCAATTGGTGGAACAGACCAAGCAGCAATTAGAGCAACACGGTTTTATTTGCGACGGCATCGACGTGGTTGATGCCGCTAGCTTAACTCCATTATCTGCGCAATCTCGTCATGCAGTGATTCTTATGGCCGCCTTCTTAGGTGATGTAAGGCTTATCGATAACTGCGTAGTAAGCGTTAACTAGTTTCATTTTTTATAAAGAGAGGATCTCGATGCAAACCACCATGCTAAAAGGCAAGCTTCATCAGGCTCGTGTCACCCACGCCGAACTTAATTACGAAGGATCTTGCGCCATTGACCAAGATATTCTGGATCAAGCTGGTATTCTCGAGTACGAAAAAATTGATATTTACAACATTGAGAATGGTGAACGTTTCTCCACTTATGCTATTTCTGGTGAGCGCGGTTCGAAAATCATCTCGGTTAACGGTGCAGCAGCGCGGCGCGCGGCGGTTGGCGACCGAGTCATTATTTGTGCTTACGTTGCCATGGATAACGAGCAAGCTAAAAGTCATAAGCCATCTTTAGTTTATCTAAATGAAAACAATGACATTGTAAGAACCAGTAAAGCTATTCCTGTGCAATTGGCCTAGCACCAAAACAGAGCAAGGCTTAAGCGGGCGCACCAGTTACGTGCAGGCCCGCTAATCCAACTTTTAGCATCCCCTGATAAAACCCTGAATGAGCTAAGCAAGGCTCGATAAAAACAGATATTTCACTAACTTAGCTCACAAAACTAGAGACAAACACGCTCTTCATCGCCATTCTATAAGCGCTTGGTTTGTTTTTTGCTGTAATAGTAGAGGAACCTCATTACTAGCGCAGGAGAGCATTAATGCTAAGTATTAGTCTGGTATTGGTCAGCTTGCTAATATTGGCTTTAGTGCCAATATCACTGCCCCTAAGTGCCCAACAACAGGCCGATAAACAACGATTTATAGCTCAAAAACAGCTACTTGAAATGCTAAATAAGGCGATTCGCCAACATTGGCGCCTACATGCTCAACGCGTCAACGACCCGCTCTTTAGCCCCACATTGCTGGATCGCGCCAAAGAACAGGTTGATGAAATCATCCTAAAACTGCAAACCCAGCAAAATTACCAAGTTTGCTGCCAATTAGAAGCTTTAATTGAGCACTGGCAGAGTCTACATCTGAGCCGAGAGTTAAGTGAAATTCGACTCCATCATCAAAAAATTATCGTCTTGGGCGAGCTGTTAGCACAACGCTCTTTTTCCGCACCATCTCCAAAGGGTACAGTCTTTGCTTTATTACTCAATAAGCACTAAAACTAACATCACCAAGGAGTGCAGATGCGGAGCGCTGCCACCATTTTTTACAGCTTACTGCTGGGCTACATCCTCTTAATCGGGCTAACTATTGTTAATAGCTACCCTAATGCAAGCTTGAGCAGCCTATTATTGATTGGATTAAGCATTATTCTCGCACTGGCAAACCAAAGCATTCTGAGTTTATTGATTCAACAGGTAAATCAGCCTAACCAACAGCATGAAAGGGGCTTAGCGAGCTACCTATTTCAAGACCTTCGCCAACAGCAATTGGAGCTAGTCACCGAACAAGCTCGGCAAGTGGCTCAACAACAAGATGCACTAAATGAAATTAATCATTGCTCTAAAGAGCTAAGCCAACAAGCCCAACTAGTGGCCTCTAGCGCAATTCAACAAGCCGATAGCAGTCAAGCATCGGCCAGCGCCATTGTCGAAATGAGTGAGAGCATTAAAGATGTGGCAGAACAGGTAAAACGGGTAGCGGAAGCCAGCTTTGAAGCGAGACGCTTTTCAGAGCTAGGCCAAGAGGCGGCGCTAGATGCCCAACAAGGCAGCGAAAAAATGGTGGTTCAAGGCGAGCAAAGCCTAAATAAAGTCACCCAACTGCATCAAAAATCCCATGCCGTTAGCAGTATATCTAAAACCATTGAAGCGATTGCCGAACAGACTAACCTACTCGCCTTAAATGCTTCGATTGAGGCGGCACGCGCCGGAGAACATGGCCGAGGCTTTGCCATTGTCGCCGATGAAGTCAAAGCGCTGGCTATTCGCAGCCGAGATTCAGCCAACCAAATCAGCCAGAGCATGCAGGATATTCTGAGTAATATTGATGAGGTGCTAAGCGACATTACCGAACTGAGTTCACAAGCCGAAACCATTCAACACAAAGTAGAGCACTCGCGCCAACAGTTAACCAAGATTTATGCCAAAAACCAAGAGTTACAAGTACAAACGGAGATCATTGCCAGTAACAGTGAACAGCAACACGCCGCCACAATAGAACTCTCTCAGCATATTAACCAAGTGGCAGACGCGGCTCGCAACAATACCAACAGCGCTGAACAAAGTGCCTACATCGCTAAACATCTCAATGTGTTAAGCCAACAAGGAGCTTAAGATGAATACCATTTTGCTTATCTCTGCTGGTGTGCTCAGCCTGATCGTTTTATCGGGGCTGTTGTCTTGGACTCTCGGTCGGCATCGACTAAAGCAGCGTTATGCAGGCTTACAAACCTTAAAACAACTGAAAAACCTAATTGTTTCTTTACAAAAACACCGTGGACTAAGCTCGGCCATGCTCAATGGTGACAAACAACAAGCCAAGGCACTTCAGCAACAACAGCAGGATATTAAAGACTACAGTCAGCAGCTAGCAAACGAGGCCTTTGTTAGTGCTCAATCGCGCTGGGATAGCTTCGTTCAGCACTGGGCAAAGCTGCAACACAGCTGGAAAGACAACAACTTGGAAAACAACATTGCTCAGCACAGCCTGATGATTAAGAACTTACTGTTTTTGTCTCAAGATCTAGCCGAATACTACAGCCTGTCGTCGCTTAGCAAGCAATATAAAAATATCGACTTCTTATGGTATGAATTGCTGGAAACCGCCGAGTCCATTGGCCAGGTACGCGCCTTAGGTAGTGGACTAGCTGCCGCGCAGCATAGCACCAGTGTGGAGCGTATACGCTTAGCTTTTTTGCATAACAAAATTGGTCAAATAGATGCACAATCGCTGAATCATTTTGCTCATAGTTTCATTCCTGAAACACCCGCTTACCAAGGTTTACTTGAAGAACTCCTCATCACCATAGAGCAAGAGCTGATTAACAAGCCCCAGCCAACGATTCCGGTAAATGAATATTTTCAACAGGCCACTAAGGTATTAGAAGGGCTCTACCAGCTATTTGATGCCGGCATCGCCCATTTGGAGGCGCAACAAAACGCTAAGAACTAAGCTGGCAGCGAAGTTGCCACAAAGCCTGCGCGCTGTTTTGGTACTTGCGCTCAAAGGCCGTAATTGGCTGCTCGGTTTGGTAGGCATTCAGCTGACTTTGAAAGCCCGCTAGCTGCAGAGCAACTTGAAATTCTTCTAAGTAAGTTTGCCAATTGCTTCGTAACTCTAATTGGCCACCCAGTTTAAGAATAAACGGAAATACCGCGCTACCGTGCCAACGACGCTGCAAATGGCGAGACTTTGGCCAAGGGTTAGGATAAAGAATATAGTGATGGCTTAGCTGCCAGCCAGCTTCCACCGCTAAACGCCAAAAGTCATTTAAGTCAACTTGCAGCAACAGGTAGTTTTGCCCTAACTGGTCAAAGTGTGCCTGATGTTTGGTTAAACGATGGGCCGACTTATCCGTGCCCACCACCAAGGCATCGGGATGCAATTGCGCTAACGCAGCCGTGCTTAGACCAGTGCCGCAACAGGAATCAAATATCAATGGACGATTAGCCGCTTCAACTTGCTTTTCCAGTTTCAAAAACGCGTCCAGCGTATGCTGTTGATAAGGCTTTTGAAAGGGCTGAGCTAAATGGCGTAATACCACCTTATCTAGGTTTTCATGCAGCCCCACTTGATTGGAGCTAACACTACGAGAGTTACCTTCCATTATGCTCTTAATCCGTAACCACGTTTAATCAATATATAGGCCCAAGTATACAACACCACAATGGAACCAATAATCATGCTAAAAGACAGCCACAAAGAGACGTCGGTGATCCCCAAAAAGCCAAAACGGAAAGCGTTCACCATATAAACGATTGGGTTGATCTGTGACACACCTTGCCAAAAACCAGGCAGCAAACTGATCGAATAAAATACCCCGCCCAAATAGGTTAAGGGCGTAAGAATAAAGGTGGGAATAATACTGATATCATCGAAACTATTCGCATAAATGGCGTTAATTAGACCACCTAGAGCAAACAGTATCGAGGTTAATATCACCGTAAGCACAATGGCGCTCACACTATGCAGCTGCAGTGGCACAAAAAACAGTGATACCGCAGTAACAATGCTACCTACACACAAACCACGGGCGACACCGCCACCCACAAAGCCCCAAATAATGATGTAGTTAGGTACTGGCGCCACTAGCAGTTCTTCGATGTTACGTTGGAACTTACAACTATAAAATGATGAAGCCACATTAGAATAGGAATTAGTAATGATAGACATCATAATCAAACCTGGAACAATGAATTCCATGTAACTATAACCGCCCATTTGGCCAATCCGTGAGCCAATCAAATTACCAAAAATAACAAAATATAAACTCATGGTAATGGCAGGTGGCACTAAGGTTTGCACCCAGATACGGCCAAAGCGAATGATTTCTTTAGTTAGAATACTTTTTAACGCGGTGCCATATAAAGCGAACTTCATGCTTGTCTCCCTTGCGCCACTAAACTCACAAACAGCTCTTCTAAGCGGTTGGCCTTATTGCGCATACTTTGCACCTCAATGCCCACTTCATCTAAAGCGCGAAACACCGCATTTAAACCTTGGCTCTTTTCTACATCCACTTCCAAAGTATGCTCATCCACTCGGCGACTCTCAAAGCCAGTCAAAGTAAAATTAGCCGGTAACTGTTCAATATCGAAAATAAAAGTCTCTAGATTAAGTTTCGATAATAAATGCTTCATCGAGGTATGCTCGACCAACTCACCCTTGTCAATAATGCCGATATTGCGGCATAGCATTTCCGCTTCTTCAAGATAGTGGGTGGTAAGAATAATGGTAATACCCTGAGCGTTTAACTGTTTGAGAAACAGCCACATAGAACGGCGTAACTCAATATCAACACCGGCGGTAGGCTCATCCAGAATCAGCAGTTTAGGCTCATGCATCAAGGCTCGAGCAATCATCAGGCGGCGCTTCATGCCTCCCGACAGCTCACGTGCCCGGGCATTTCGTTTTTGCCAAAGATCTAACTGAGATAAGTACTTCTCGGCTCGCTGAATGGCTAGTGCACGCGGCACGCCGTAGTAGCCTGCCTGATTAACGACAATTTGCAGCACTGTTTCAAACTGGTTGAAGTTAAATTCTTGAGGAACCAAACCAACGTAAGACTTGGCTTCTTCTAACTCAGTATCAATATCATGGCCAAAAATTTTCACCGTTCCGGCCGACTTATTGACTAACGAGGTAATCACCCCGATAGAAGTCGACTTGCCTGCACCATTAGGCCCAAGAAGAGCAAAAAAGTCGCCTTGTTCTACCACCAAGTCGAAACCTTTAACCGCCTGCACCCCACCGGGGTAAGTCTTTTTCAAACCCTGAATTGCTAACGCTTGCATAATGACAACTTAAATTGAAAAATAAAAAAAGGCCCCTTGGGGCCTGATGAAGAACCACTAGTCTAGCGGTATCACTTTCCCTACATAAGGTAGATTGCGATAGTATTGGTCAAAATCAAGTCCATAACCGATAACAAATTCATCGGGGATGGTAAAGCCAACCCAATCTACCGGCACATCAACCTCACGACGCGAAGGTTTATCCAGTAACGTGCAAATACTTACACTATGTGGCTCACGCAATGCCAGCATGTCACGCACCTTGCTCAAGGTATTGCCGGTATCAATAATGTCTTCCACGATAATCACATCGCAGTCTTTGATATCATCATCTAAATCTTTTAATACACGAACATCACGGGTACTCACCATGCTACTGCCGTAGCTCGATACCGTCATAAAATCTAAAGTGAGTTTACGGTCAATCTGACGAGCCAAGTCAGACAAAAAGATACATGAACCGCGTAATAGGCCGATGAGCACCAGTTTACGGTCAGAGGAGAATTTCGAGTTGATTTCTTTCCCTATTGCTGCGACACGTTGAGCAATTTCCTGCTCACTGATCATTTCTTCTACGCGATGTTTCATAATACGAACCTATTAACTGGCTGAATACTCAGCAAAAACTTATCTAACACAAATATAAGCAGAATAAAAAAAACACAATAAATATCAAAAAATTAACAACCAAACCTGTAGTTACTTATATCAATAACTATTAATTAGCTTATAAATACACTATGCTTTAGTCGAAGGTATTCAAATTTTAGCGGCTCTCTTAAACTGAGCGGCACATTTTAGATGATTTTTGTCCAAAATGGTAAACAAGAAATACCTCATAAAAAAATGAATAACAAACGCGAGAACAAACTATGCAAACTAGCACTCTAAGACGCCGTACTCGGCTGTCGCCGGAAGTCCGCCGTAAACAACTCATGCAATGTGCCATTGAAATCTTTGCTCGCCGAGGTATTGGTCGTGCCGGTCACGCCGAAATCGCTGAATTAGCAAATGTTTCTGTAGCCACGGTATTTAACTACTTTAATACCCGCGAAGACCTTGTTGACGCTGTTTTATCAGAAGTTGAGCAAACCATGTTGGGCTTGGTTGGACAAACCTATCCTAGCGATGAAAACGCTCTAACTGCTGTACAGCAGCATTTATCAGGTTTAGTTGAGTTGGCCTATAGTAACTCTGATGTCATTCACATCTGGTTAGAATGGAGCTCTTCGGTTCGCGAAGACGTATGGCCACGTTTTAGCGCAGTAATGGCTAAAATTAACCAACAAATTGGCGACAGCATTCAAGCTGGATTCGACAATAAAGAAATCACTAGTGCACTTAACGCTCTTCAAGCTGCTCAAGCGATTAACGCCGGTTTGTACCTAGCGGTACAAATGATTAATCGACCAGACAGCCCTGAGCGTCAAGAAGTAGTAGACTTCTTGAATGACTTCGTGTTGTCACTATTACGACCACCCGGTCAGTAATCAGTAAACAGGGCCCCCAAAGGGCCCTTTTTTGTCAGCGCATCTTTTTTAAGGCTGCAGCAAAGCCTTCAACTTAGCGTGTATTCCCTCAAATCCACCATTGCTCATGATCAGAAGCTGATCGCCGCCGGTCATAGTGTTTGCTACCATCTGCACCATTTCATCGACATTACTCATCACTTGAGCCTGGGCGAGTTGTGCCGCAGTATTGGCTATGTACTGATTCTTGGGATCGGGCTGATAGAGTAAAACCATATCCGCTTCCTGAAGGCTTTCTGCCAAATGTTGCTGGTGCACGCCCATTCTCATGGTATTTGAACGAGCCTCCAAAATGGCAATAATGCGCTTTGAACCCACTTGGGCACGTAGCCCGGCTAAAGTGCTACGAATAGCGCTAGGATGATGAGCAAAATCATCGAACAGCCTTATTCCATCACGTTCAGCCAATAGCTCCAAACGCCGTTTAGGTGGCTTAAATTTCGCTAGACTGCTTATCGCCAAACTAGGCAATACCCCCACATGCCTCGCGGCAGCAATTGCCATTAGCGCATTTTCGGCATTATGCTGACCGATTAGCGACCAATTGAGGACGCCCTGCTCGACCCCATCTAATAAAATCTTCAAACGACTAAAGTCACTAGCCAAGGCTTGCCATTGCCAGTTCTTCCCTTCCCCCGTCTGCTCTAATTCCGACCAGCAACCTTGATTAAGCACCTGCTGAATCGCTGGGCTATCGCTAGGTGTGATCACCCGACCAGTGCTAGGAACAATGCGCAGTAAATGGTGAAACTGTTTTTCAATCGCGGCTAAATTATCGAAGATATCGGCATGATCAAACTCCAAATTATTAATCACTAAAGTCCGCGGCTGATAATGTACAAACTTAGACCGCTTATCAAAAAACGCGCTATCATATTCATCGGCTTCCACCACAAAAAATGGACTGCCGCCTAGGCGAGCCGAACCGGAAAAATTACGCGGAACACCACCAATCAAAAAGCCCGGTTGCATACCGTTATCTTCTAAAATCCAAGCTAACATGCTGGCGGTAGTCGTTTTACCATGAGTGCCCGCTACCGCCAGAACCCAGCGCTCGGCCAATATATAATTTTTTAACCACTCCGGCCCAGAGCAATATTTGAGCCCCTTATCTAAAACATATTCAACACAGGGATTACCGCGGCTCATGGCATTTCCTACCACCACTAAATCGGGTGCAGGTTGCAATTGCGAGGGGTCGTAACCTTGGATCAGTTCAATACCTAAAGATTCGAGCTGAGTGCTCATTGGCGGGTAAACGTTTAAATCACTACCTGTCACCCGCAAGCCCGACTCCTTGGCTAACATAGCCAAGCCGCCCATGAAGGTGCCACAAATACCTAAAATATGAATATGCATAAAATACTGAGTGTTAGAGACCAAAAACCAACGTTTAGAATAGCACTTATTGATGAACAGTTTTGCTGCTCGTCGCAATTTATCAGTGAAGATTATTGCGGAGGAATTTCAATATATAACTGTTGCTGTTGATAGCGGTAAGGGCGATACCAAGTTAATCCACACTGATAATCACCTTGCGGGCTAAAAATGCAGCCTAAGGGAAGTGTACTTAACCAGCGCAATTGGGCTTGATTGCGCAACCGTTGTTGCCAAATGTGTTGCTGCAACAATTCTTGTTTTAAAGCAAAAATATCTACTTTATTTTCATCAGAGCTCTTCTGCACAATAATCTGCCCCGCACTGGCTACCGCCAAGGGCAGAGCGAAGCAGAACAGAAGGTAAATGAGTCGACGCCACATAAGTTTTTCATCTACAATTGAGTTCTTTAAAGTTTAGGTTATTACCCATGATTAAGCATCTTGTTATTGCCCTTTTCTCTGCGCTATTAATCGCCTGTAGCCAAAATCCTGAAACCATGTTGCGAGCTGACGGACTGTGCCAAGAACCTCGTCCTGAGGTTTGCACTATGCAGTATGACCCAGTTTGCGCCGAGGTTGCCGGAGAATTAGTTGAGTACGGTAACGCCTGTTCTGCCTGTGGCGATCCAGCGGTCAGCTCTTACCAAATCGGCGCCTGCCCAGAATAACACTGGATTAACAACAAAGACGAAAACTTAACAAAACAGCCAATCGGTGCTATTTAGTTAATAGATAGCCAATAAGCACTGAGAGGCTTTTATGTTAAGAATGGTTGCGTTTTACCTGCTAACTATTAGTGCTTGTGCATCGGCGACTCAACTCGAAAGAATAGTGCCAAATCAAGCCGCAATGAGTGCAGAATGGCACTGGCAGACACCTCAGGGAAAATATCAACAGCTCATCCTCCAATTTTCTGAACAACAGCTGGCCCAGTCTAAAGTAGAAACCTTTCGGCTCAACTACAGCCTCAGCTATCCCTCTCAAGCCATTAGTGCTTACTTAAGTCCGCGGCTGCGACACGCAGTAAACATGATCAACCAATACATCGATGAACCTGAACAGCGGGTAGATGACATACTTAAAGCCTTAAGTAGCCAAAATGATAGCCCTTCTTCTCAGTTGCTCTGGGAAGCCTATCAACAATACACCCGTGACGCTTTTCGTCACTTGAGCTTACTACCCTGTATTCACCCTAGAGGTGCTCAGTACCCTTGCGTACGCCCCAACTATTCACAGCTTTTCTACCGTAATCGACAACGGATTAACGACCTTGGTGAGTTCTTTAAACAACAAGATATCAACCTAGCTTTAGCCGAAGTACAAGCTTGGCTACTTACCATTCCGCAGAAGCAAGAAAACAATATTGGCTTTAGCTCGCCCATAGACGTATTAACCGACAACCTCGCAGACAGCGACGAGCGAGCCCTATTACTGGCCATCGTATTCAGCAAAATAGCCCCCGAGCACCCATTGTATATGGTTTACCCCGCCAGCAGTGTAGGCAGCGCTTCGCCAGCTTGGCTTACGGTTGATGCCAGCAGTGGCATAGAAGGGCCCACGGTGATGATCGACAACCGCGCCCATACTTTAGTCTCTGGCTCTGTGGAGTTAATAAAAGAGATGTTGCTCGCAGATGTACAAATGATTAGCGACGCGCTCTATTAACAATTGTTTAAAATTTGTTATAAATGTTTCACACAGGTCTGACCTGAGTAACGACGCCACAAAAGGAAGCCAATGTGAAACATTTATTCATTTTACTTAGTTTTTTGCCAGCCTGGGCGATGGCCCTAACTATACAACCCGGCCAGCCCTTGCCTCAGGTTGAAATTCGCCAAGCTGGAGAGTTAGAACTCAACAATAACGAGATCACTTACCAGCCTTGGAGTAGCCAAGAGCTGAGCGGTAAGGTGAGGCTAATCCATGCGATAGCAGGTAGAAGCAGCGCCAAAAAGCTCAATGCCCCAATGATAGAAGCGGTAAAGCAGGCTAAGTTCGCCGAACAATCCTATCAAACCGTTACCGTGGTCAATTTAAACGATGCCATGTTTGGCACATCTGGTTTGGTGAAAAGCAAGTTAAAGAAAAATAAACAACAATTTCCTCACGCTAGCTTTGTTTTAGATGAAGCAGGGGCGCTATTTGAGCAATGGCAGCTTAAAAGCAAATCGTCAGCAATCATCTTAGTTGATGCCAAAGGAAAGGTGATTTTTGCCAAAGAAGGGGAATTGCAGGCAGACGAGATAAAGCAGGTGCTTGCATTAATTAAAGAAAATATCTAAACAAACAGGCGTAAGCGATTACGCCTACTCAAACATAAGCATTAAAATCAGCAAAGTTAGCACATATGCGCTTATCAATACCGCCAATATTTTATGTTGTCTGGTCCACAAGCTAAGATTTTTTAACACTGCGACCTCCCAATAAACCAATTAACCTAAATTTAACACTTTTAACAACGATTGCAAACTTGCTTTATTGTTGAATTCTCAGTAAAACATGGCTAGTGAGGAGCCCCCGATGTCAAACAAGCCATTTATTGAAAATAAGACCAGCCAAGTGGAAAACGGTAAGTTGCAGTTAGCCA
Organism: Agarivorans sp.; assembly: GCF_050295395.1. Taxonomy (NCBI): domain Bacteria; kingdom Pseudomonadati; phylum Pseudomonadota; class Gammaproteobacteria; order Alteromonadales; family Alteromonadaceae; genus Agarivorans; species Agarivorans sp. The sequence continues at coordinate 57,209 of NZ_JBNKPP010000092.1, read as the reverse complement.
AATTAGCCAAGCAGAGAGGCTTAGATGCAAGGCTACAACCCACTAAGCCCACATCAACTTGGTCTCAGCGAGCACAAGCTCGCGCAATTGTAGAAAAAGCCACTCAACAAAAAAATCTAGAGGATATTTTTTACTACGCCTCACAAAAAACCAGCGAGCAAGATGTGGGCAGCGAGCCGGACGCAGACTGGATGAGCGAGTTTTTGCAGCTGGCTTGTCAAACCCAAGTTAAAACCATGCAAATGCTTTGGGCCGATATTCTGAGTCAAGAACTGGCCACCCATGGGAGCTTTTCGGTTAAAGCATTACGCAGCCTAACCCTGATGACCCAACGTGAGGCCACTTGGTTTCAACAAGCTTGTCAATTAAGCTCCATTCTTGGCGGCGAACAGAACCACAAGCTGATTACAGGCGTGCTTCGTCCTGCTAGTAATTTGGGGCTGGTCAGAGCCCGCTGGGACAAAATTAGCTTAGGGCAGCACCGCATGCCCTACAACCACATTCTGCAATTGATTGAGTTGGGTTTAATATTTGACAGAGAATTAGAAATCAGCCCTTCGCCCCATCATGATACCAGCCTTATTCATGGTCAAAGCCATTACAGCCTACGACCACGTTTTAAGGGCTGTAAGTTGCTGTACTACCGTTTCACACCAACAGGTGACGAGTTAGCTAAGCTAATTGAACCAGCGGTGCTAGAGTCTTATCAAGAGCATCTAGAGCAACTGCTGCACAAGCACTTTTCGCCGCAATAAAAAACGCGGCACTTAGCCGCGTTTTTCTAAACATAACAAGCTTAAATACCGCTACCGGCGACTTCTTCGTGTAAGCCACATTCACGCTTCAAACCAAAGAAACGGGTATCTTCTTCGCTCATTCCGGCTTGCAAAGGTTGCGATGTTTGTACGTCTCCTACAGAGACATAGCCTTGTTCCCACAGCGGGTGATATGGCAGGTTATGCTCTTTAAGGTAGTAATGAACGTCTTTATTGCTCCAATCAATAATCGGTAACACTTTAAAGGCACCATTTTGCACTTGTAATACCGGTAGCTCAGAGCGAGTAGAAGACTGACTGCGGCGCAAACCCGAAAACCAAGTCTGCACTTCTAGCTCTTTAAAGGCGCGCTGCATCGGCTCAACCTTGTTAAGCGTATTGTATTGCTTAAGCCCTTCTACCCCTTGCTCCCACAGCTTCCCAAAACGCGCTTCTTGCCATGCATTCGACAACTTCGACTGATACACCTTCAAATTTAAACCCAGGCGCGCCGTCAATTCGTCGATGAAACGGTAGGTTTCTGGAAATAAATAACCGGTATCGGTCAATATCACTGGAATATCCGGTTTAATTTGGGTCAGCATGTGCAAACTCACCGCAGCTTGAATACCAAAGCTAGAAGTTAATACCACTTGCTGGGGTAAATGGGCTAAAGCCCATTCTGCTCGCTGCTGGGCACTCAAGCTTTCAAGCTCTTGGTTCACCTCAGCTAACTCAGCTAACCTTGCTTCTACTGGCAAGGCGGCTAACTGTTCTAAATCAAAGCTAATCATGAAAATCCCTAGCGCTTACTTTCACTTCAGCGACAATACCGACACGAATGACAAAATCACCAAATGCCTCATCTTGTTCACGCTCTTTAGACCAGCGCGCAATTAAGCCATCTAGCTCTGATAAAATCTGTTGTTCACTAATCCCTTCTAGATAAAGCTTAGGGATACGTGTTCCACTTTGATTACCACCAAGGTAGAGGTTGTATTTACCTGGACCTTTCCCCACCAAACCTGCCTCAGCCAACATCGCGCGGCCACAGCCATTAGGACAACCGGTAACACGCAAGATGATATGCTGTTCACTCATCTCATGCTTGGCTAGTAGTTGCTCTACCTCTGTCACTAGGCCCGGTAAGTAGCGCTCGGCCTCAGCCATCGCTAATGGACAAGTTGGAAAAGCCACACAAGCCATCGAGTTTAAACGCTGCGGGCTATGGCTATCATCAATTAAGCCATGTTCGCGAGCTAGCTGCTCAATTTTGGCTTTATCTTTCGCAGCCACACCCGCCACTATCAAGTTTTGGTTGGCTGTCATGCGAAAATCACCTTGATGAATTTCGGCAATTTTAGCCACCCCAGTTTTTAGCGCTTTACCAGGGTAATCTAATAAACGACCATTTTCGATGAACAAAGTTAAGTGATACTTACCGTCGATGCCTTCAACCCAGCCAATGCGGTCACCGCGAGAAGTAAACTCGTAGGCCCGACTCGGCTCAAAGCTAATGCCGGCACGTTTTTCCACTTCTTGCTTAAAAGTATCGATGCCAACCCGATCCAAGGTGTACTTAGTTTTGGCATTTTTACGGTTGACTCGGTTACCCCAATCACGTTGGGTAGTGACTACCGCTGCAGCCACATCTAAGGTTTTTTCAACTGGAATAAAACCAAAGTCGTCGGCGCGACGAGGATAGGTTGACTTGTCACCGTGAGTCATGGCTAAACCACCACCTACCAGCACGTTAAAGCCAACTAATTTGCCTTCCTCAGCAATCGCCACGAAGTTAAGATCGTTAGCGTGCACATCTATATCGTTGTGCGGAGGGATCACTACCGTGGTTTTAAACTTACGAGGTAGATAGTTGGAACCTAGAATAGGCTCTTCATCGCCGCCTTCAATTTTTTCACCGTCTAACCAAATCTCGGCATAAGCGCGAGTCTTAGGTAATAGATGCTCACTGATCTTAGTCGCCCATTGGTAAGCTTCCTGATGTAACTCAGATTCAACAGGGTTACTGGTACACAGTACATTACGGTTCACATCACCCGCAGTGGCAATCGAGTCTATGCCAATGCTGTTCAGCGTTTGGTGCATTAACTTGATATTGGGCTTTAATACACCGTGAAACTGAAAGGTTTGACGGGTGGTTAAGCGAATACTGCCGTACATAGTATGTTCGGCGGCAAACTTATCAATCGCTAGCCATTGCTTGGGCTGAATAATCCCACCAGGCATCCGCGCACGTAACATCACGTTATGTAAGGGCTCCAACTTTTGCTTGGCCCGCTCGGCGCGAATATCGCGGTCATCTTGTTGATACATGCCGTGAAAACGGATCAACTGGAAGTTATCAGCGCTAAAGCCACCGGTAATACGGTCTTTTAAATCTTCCTCAATAGTACCTCGTAGGAAGTTACTTTCTCGCTTTAGGCGTTCATTATCTGACAACTGGCCTTCAACAATTAACTTAGAACTCATTAGTAAACATCCTTCTGGTAACGCTTAGCACTGCGTAACTGTTTTAAATACTCTTCTGCTTGATCGGGGCTTTGTTTGCCCTGTTCAACGATGATTTCAATCAAGGCCTGATGCACATCTTTGGCCATGCGATTAGCGTCACCACATATGTATAGGTGTGCCCCTTCTTCCAACCATTGGTAGACTTCAGCCGCATTTTCTTTGAGGCGATCTTGTACATAGATCTTTTCGGCTTGATCGCGAGAAAACGCCACATCCAATTTGGTTAATAAGCCCGACTTCAAGTAGCCTTGCCACTCAGTTTGGTAAAGGAAATCTTGGGTGAAGGTTTGATCACCGAAGAATAACCAGTTTTTACCTTCTGCATCACTGGCATCACGCTGCTGCATGAAGGCACGGAACGGCGCAATACCGGTGCCTGGGCCAATCATAATCACAGGCGTATCAGGATTGCTCGGTAGACGGAAGTTATCGTTATGCTCAACGAAGACTTTCACGCTAGCACCTTCTTCAGCGCGAGCGCCCAAGAAACCAGACGCGCCGCCTAAGCGCTGCTCGTCACCTTGTTGGTAACGCACCACGCCCACCGTTAAATGCACTTCCTCTTCAACTTCAGCCTGAGCAGATGCAATTGAATACAAGCGCGGAGTCAGCTTGCGCAGAGCGTCCACAAAATCTTGCGCCGCCACCTTAGCTTTTTTCTCTAGCAAAACATCGATAACCTGATGGTTGGCTGCGTATTCTCTGAGTTTATCTTTATCGGCCACTATCGCCTGCAGCTTTTTGCTGCCTGACCACTGCGCCCAAGCTTGTACGAAGCTGGCACTGCTTTGAGTAAGCTCAAGCTTTTCAACCAAGGCGTCTAACAAACTCAGTGGCTGCTCATCAACCAGTACTGACTCATCTTCAGACAAACCAAGGCGAGCAATAATTTGGCTGGCTAGCTCACGGTCATTTTCAAACCAAACCCCTAAAGCATCACCGGCTTGGTATTGAATACCTGAATCACCCAAGTCAATTTCAACATGACGAACATCTTTCGCCGAATCACGACCAGTAATCTTCTGGCTAACACTCAAAGATGCTGCATAAGGGTTCTTTTTATTGTATTGGCTGCTAGCTGTGCCTGCTAAAGGTAGACTTACCACCGATGCACTGGGCGCACTGGCTAAGGTTTGCTGAATTTCGCTTAATGCTTTGTCTGTCCAGTCCGCTGCGGCTTTATCATAGTCCACATCACAGTCAATCCGCTCGCACACTCGCTGAGCACCCAACTCAGCCAAGCGCTGGTCAAAATCTTTACCGGTTTGACAAAAAAACTCATAGCTAGAATCACCCAAGGCCAACACGCTGTAGTGAAGCTTATCGAGTTTAGGAGCCTTCTTCGAAAACAAAAATTCATGGAACTCAATAGCGTCATCGGGCGGCTCACCCTCACCATTAGTACTGGCGACGATCAATAAGTGAGTTTCATTTTTCAAGCTCTTGGCTTTGTAATCGGCAACATTGACTAGCTCGGCGTTAATATCCTTAGCCACTGCCGCACTATGCAATTCTTCAGCAACACCTTTGGCATTGCCGGTTTGTGAGGCGTAAACAATGGTTAACTTAGCTGCAGCCTGCGCTTGAGCCTGCGGAGCCTGTAAGCCTGCAGTTTGGCCAATGCCCGCTAGATAACCACTGACCCAAGCAAGTTGAGTAACCGACAGCTCAGCCGTTGCCTGTTGTAACAGTTGTACCTGTTGCTCAGACAGTGGGCTAGCCAATGACGAAAGTTCCTTTAACAGCATTTTATCACACCCTAGATTCGTAATTGCTGCTAGTCTAACCAAGCCCTAGGCCAGACAATAAAGAATAAAACGGGATTCTTTATAACCTTAGGTAATATAAGGAGCTGAGTTCCCTAATAGAAGCCCCAAAACTCGGACTATGTGACTAATCCGCCAGCAATATTTAAGTTTCTCTTATAAGCTGGTTCTATGGATGAAGTTGATTGAATAGCGATGGAACAAGGCCTAAAAAACGATATACCCTTAGGGCACAAGGCTCTACTCGGCCTGTGCTGGTTAGTCCTGATGTTATTGGCAGGAGTCAGTGCTCAATACCAAGCCAAGCTACAACAAAAACAGCGCCTACTTGGCGAGAGCCAACGTTTACAACGCAGCATTCAACATGAATTAGACCGTTTTCGTAATTTTCCTAAGGTACTGGCATTTCAACAACAACTCATCGAACCGCTGCGGCTCAACGCTAGCACTCAGCGCAGCCAACAACTTAATCTATATTTGCAAGAAATCAATCAGCGCCAAGGGAGCGATGTGAGCTACCTACTGGATGTAAACGGCACCACCATTGCCTCCAGTAATTGGCAAAGTCCTCGCTCCTTCGTCGGCAGTAATTACAGCTACCGCCCCTATTTTCAGACCGCCATCCTTGGCAAATATGGCCAATACTTTGCTCTTGGCTCTCGCTCAGGTGTTCGCGGTTATTATTTTTCCGCCCCGGTGCTCTATCAACAAAAAGTGGTCGGTGTGGTGGTGGTGAAAGTAGCCTTAAATATTATTGAAAGAAGCTGGCGCGATCCGCATTTTGAATACCTACTCACCGATAAACATGGGGTGGTATTTTATGCTTCGCAAAACCATTGGTTATACCGCAGCATTCGCCCCATAGCCGACTCGTTACGCCAGCAAATCATTAACTCCCGTCAGTATGGCGAGCATTCGTTGAACAACATGGCTCAGCGCAAAACCAACGATAGCATCATCCTGCCTAACTACAATGGAGAAGCCCAAAGCTATCTCAGCATACATCGAGTATTGCCAACAGCTGGATGGCATTTATATGCCCTATCTCCGCAAAGCGCATATAGCAGTGAAGTTAGTGAAGCCTTATTACTTTGCTCGCTACTCTATTGGGGTTTAGTTTTGCTTTACCTGTATTGGCGACAATTACAAACCAGTCGTCAATTGCAATTACAAGCAAACCAACTACTAGAGGAACGGGTTCAACAACGCACCACCGAATTAACTCGAGCCAATAGGCAACTACAACAAGCCTTAGATAATTATCAACGCACTGCCAAAACCTTAAAGAAAACTGAAGATGAATTAGTTCAAGCCGCTAAGCTAGCTACCTTAGGAGAGCTGTCTGCAGGCATCAACCATGAGCTTAACCAACCTCTAACCGCGCTACGCAACTACGCTGAAAATGCCTTGCGTTTTCAACAAAAGCAACAGCATCAGCAGGTTGGCAATAATCTCCAAGAGATCCTCAAACTCAGTACCATGATGAGTAAGATGATCGCCAAATTTAAAATTTTCTCGCGCAAATCCAGTGGCCAAAGCCAATTGGTTGCCAGCTCCACAGCGATTAACGCCGCTCTATCGATTTTGGCTAATCGCATCGTTGCCAATAATATTAAAATTGAGTTCTCTGGTCAGGACGAGCAGTGGGTGAAGGTTGACCCTATTCACCTAGAGCAGGTGTTAATTAACCTGCTCAACAACGCCATCGACGCCCTAGAACAACAACCGCAGCCGCGTTTGGGGATCAGCCAATTCCAGCAAGATGGCTGGCAATGCATCGCCATTTGGGACAACGGCCCAGAGCTCAGCGAAGAGCAACTACAGCGTATATTTGAACCGTTCTACACCACTAAAAAACAAGGTTTAGGACTAGGAATGGCGATATCAAAACGTTTAATTGAATCCTTTGGTGGTGAAATTACTGTCACTAACAAAGCAGATTTCGGGCCGGAGTTTGTGATCCACTTACCCGACCCGCAACATAAACCCTAAGAGGCCAAGGTGGATAAACAGGTAATTATTATTGATGACGACCCGGATATTTTGCGCTCTTTAAGTCAAACGCTGGAGCTAGAAGGCTACCAGAGTTTAAGTTTTGCTAACGCAGAGTCCGCATTAGCAACACTGCAAGCAGAATGGCCCGGAGTGATTATTTCCGACATTAATATGCCCGGCCTTAGCGGCCTAGAGATGATGCAACAGGCCCATCAAATAGACGCCGACCTGCCGATTATTCTCCTCACCGGTCACGGTGATATATCTATGGCGATTAAAGCCATTCGAGACGGAGCTTATGACTTCTTAGAAAAACCGTTTGCAACTAGCCACTTACTGGATGTATTAAAGCGCGCCTTAGACAAACGCAGCTTAACCCTAGAAAACCGAGAACTCAAAGCCGAACTAGACGCCCAAAGTGGCCCTGGCCCACGGATCCTTGGCTCCACCCCAGTGATAAGCCGACTGCGAAAAATTTTAGGACAAATTAAAGATACCCCTGCCGACGTCCTGATCAACGGCGAGACCGGTACCGGAAAAGAACTGGTTGCCCGTTTCCTACACGATCACAGTATTCGCGCCCAACACCCATTTGTAGCGATTAACTGCGGCGCCATTCCAGAAAACATGATTGAAAGCGAGCTATTTGGTCACGAAGCCGGAGCCTTTACCGGCGCGCAAAAAAAACGTGTAGGCAAAATTGCCTTTGCCCATCGAGGCACACTGTTTCTCGATGAAATTGAAAGCATGCCGATGGCCCTGCAAATCAAATTGTTACGCGTACTCGAAGAGCGCAGCGTTGAGCCACTTGGCAGTAACTTAGCCACACCCTTGGATATTCGCGTGATTGCCGCCACCAAAAGCGACTTAAAACAGCTAGGAGATAACGGCGTCTTTCGCAGCGATCTGTACTATCGGCTCAACGTAGTAGAGGTGCATATTCCTCCGCTACGCGAGCGCCTTGAAGACATTCCCTTATTGCTAAACAACTTTTTACGTGTGGCCGCCGCCCGCTATCAGCTAAATAGCCCAGATATTAGCCCACAGCGTTTGGGCAGCTTAATGAAGCACGACTGGCCAGGTAATGTACGAGAATTACGTAATTTAGCCGAGCGCTGGGTATTAATGGGCGAACATGCCGCCTTTGACGAAGCTGAAAAACCCCAGCAGAACATGAATTTGGCCGAACAACTCTATCGTTTTGAACACACCCTGCTACAAGACGCGCTGCAACGTCATCAAGGCCAGCTAAAAGCAGTACAGCATGAACTACAAATTGGCCGCAAAACGCTCTACGAGAAAATGAAAAAGCACCATTTAGACAAGGGTGACTACAAAACCCAGCACTCAGACTAATGGGTGGCTTCCCCCCCATTTAATTAATTTCCATGGGGGAACATCCCCCCATAAATTGACTTCGCAATCCCAAGCAAAACCACACTCTAAAATTTTATCTAAACATTTCAAAAACTTAAAAACACCTTCTTAAATTGGCACAAGGCTTGCCATAAGTGATAGCGGTAGTACCCAACAAACCCTACACAAGGAAGATAATAATGAAACTATTGGTAAGTACTCTGAGCGCTTTAAGCATTGCATTTTCGAGCATGGTTTATGCCGCCCCCATCGAGCTTAAGTTTTCCCACGTAGTCGCCGAAAATACCCCTAAAGGTCAAATGGCCTTAAAATTTAAACAGCTGGTTGAACAGCGCCTACCTAACCAAGTAGAAGTAAAGGTCTACCCCAACTCGCAGCTGTATGGCGATGGTAAAGAACTTGAAGCCTTACTGTTAGGCGATGTGGAGCTTATTTCTCCTTCGTTATCAAAATTTAAGAAATACACCAAAAAACTCCAAGTATTTGACCTACCGTTTTTATTCAAAGACATGGCAGCGGTTGAACGTTTTCAAGCGAGTCCCGCCGGCCAAGAACTACTGTCATCTTTGGAAAGCAAAGGCTTGGTTGGCCTAGGTTACTTACACAATGGCATGAAGCAACTATCGGCCAACGACCCTCTTTACTCACCAGCGGACGCAAAGGGTAAGAAGTTTCGCATCATGTCATCTGATGTATTAGCCGCCCAATTTGAAGCGGTAGACGCAGTGCCTTTGAAAAAGCCTTTCTCAGAAGTCTTCACTTTATTACAAACCCGTGCCATCGATGGTCAGGAAAACACTTGGTCCAACATTTATTCCAAGAAGTTCTTTGAGGTACAAGCCAACATTACTGAGTCAAACCATGGAGTACTGGACTACTTAATCGTGAGTTCAGCTGAATTTTGGTATGGCTTACCCGATGACCTTCGCACTGAATTGAAAAAAGCGCTAGATGAAGCCGTCGCCTATGGTAATCAGATCGCCGCAGAAAAAGCTGACAACGACAAGGCCAATATCATTGCCTCTAAGCGCTCTCAGGTGATTTCTCTTAGCCCAGAACAACGCCAACAATGGGTTGAAGCCATGAAGCCAGTGTGGCAGCAGTTTGAAAAAGAAATCGGCAAAAACATCATTGATGCCGCAGTAGCTGCCAACCAATAACTAACGATGATGCAGAGCCCCCTCGCTCTGCGCGCTTTTAGCAACCTTTGTTACAGGTTATTTAAGGAAAAATAATGAAGCTGGTGAACTGGTTTAGAAGCATCGAAGAGAATCTTATTGCCTCACTATTGGTGGTAATGACCTTGCTGGTATTTATCGAAGTGGTGATGCGCTTTGTATTTAACTCTGGCCTCCATTGGATCCAAGAAGTCACCCTCTACTGCTCTGCGTGGTTGGTATTACTTGGAGCCAGTTGGGGAGTAAGAGAAGGTGCTCATATTGGTGTCGACGCCTTCGTCAAGCTCCTCCCGCACAAGCAACGAAAGTTGTTAACCCTCGTCGCTTTAGCCTTGTGTCTCTTCTATTGCAGCCTATTCCTGTATGGCTCATGGGTGTACTTGAGCAAGCTACACAGCATTGGCATCGAGATGGAAGATCTGCCGATTGAGAAATGGAAGGCCATGAGCGTGTTATTTATTGGTTTTGTACTGCTAGTTGTCCGTTTCTTGGAGGTGGGCTGGAAAGTAATAACCAACCAACAAGATGGCTTCCATCTGGCCGATGAAGCCAAAGAAAGTATGCAGTTAGCCGACGAATTAAAAAAATCATAAGCATTGCGGCAAGGAACAGAGCATGACTACCTTTACCCTATTTATTCTACTGTTTATTTGTATGATCATCGGCATGCCCATCGCCATCGCGTTAGGTTTCGCCAGCATGACCACTATTTTATTATTTTCCAATGACTCACTTGCCTCAATTGCGCTAAAGCTGTTTGAAGCCACCTCTGAGCACTACACACTACTCGCCATTCCCTTTTTCATTCTGTCTTCGGCCTTTTTATCTACCGGAGGAGTGGCTCGGCGGCTGATCAATTTTGCCATGGACAGCGTAGGCCACATTCGCGGCGGTTTGGCCATGGCCTCAGTGTTAGCTTGTATGTTGTTTGCCGCCGTATCAGGATCTAGCCCTGCCACCGTGGCAGCCATAGGCTCAATAGTTATCGCCGGCATGGTTCGTTCAGGTTATCCTGAATCATTGGCTGCCGGGGTAATCGCTAACGCAGGCACTCTGGGGATCTTAATTCCGCCCTCCATTGTGATGCTGGTTTACGCGGCCGCCACCGAGGTATCAGCCTCGCGTATGTTCATGGCCGGCTTCATTCCCGGCATCATGATGGGCAGTATTTTAATGCTCGCCATTTACGTAGTAGCTAGAATCAAGAACCTTCCCGCTCAGCCCTATCCTGGTTGCCGTCAATGGGGCATTTCCGCCCTCAAGGCGACCGGTGGTCTGATGCTAATAGTCATTGTGTTGGGCTCGATTTATGGCGGTATCGCCAGCCCTACAGAGGCCGCCTCAGTAGCGGCAATCTATGCCTTTTTAGTCTCGGTCTACGGCTATCGTGACATTGGCCCAATTAAGCAGCAAGCATGGCGTAATCAAGGGGAAAGCCTCACTGCAGCCGGCCTGCGCAACCTTGCTTTACTGCCTCTTAGCATCGTTAAATCGATACTGGATAAAGAAGTGCGCCAAGTGGTGAAAGATGCTGCCAAAGTTAGCATCATGCTGTTATTTATTATTGCCAATGCCATGTTATTTGCGCACGTGCTCACCACTGAGCGGATCCCTCACATGATTGCCGAATCCATCGTGGCTCATGGTTTACAACCTTGGGCATTTTTAGTGGTGGTGAATATTTTGCTGCTGATCGCCGGTAATTTTATGGAGCCTTCGGCCATCTTATTAATTATGGCACCTATCTTGTTCCCAATTGCGACTCAGCTGGGCATTGACCCCATCCATTTGGGTATCATCATGGTGGTCAATATGGAAATAGGCATGCTAACGCCGCCGGTGGGCTTAAACCTGTTTGTTACTGCAGGTATTACTGGCAGAAGCATGGGTTGGGTGATTAAGGCTTGTCTACCTTGGTTGAGCTTGCTGTTGTTGTTCTTAATGCTGATTACCTATATTCCGCAGATATCGCTATTTCTACCAGAATATTTCGATCGACTAAACGGCTATTAGCGCTAAGCAGCTAGTGACCACCATTAAACCGCCTAGCCTAATGTTTAATAAGACAAGCTGATCAAGCTTGTCTTACTTTATGGTTATCAATTCTTTGCTGACGACGACGTAAAGCGTCGTTATAACGTCTTTTCGCCAACTCGGTAGTTGGTTTCAACGGCGGTACCGCAATGGAATTCCCCTGTTCATCAACCGCCACCATAGTAAAAAAGCAGGAATGAGTATGGCGAACCACTTGTTCCTTTAGGTTCTTAGCTACCACCTTAATGCCCACTTCCATCGAGGTTCTTCCGGTATAATTGACCGACGCCAAAAAAGTCACAAACTCACCAATTTCAACTGGGTTCTTAAATAACACCTGGTCTACCGATAAGGTTACAGCGTAGTTACCACAGTATTGAATGGCCGTGGTAAAGGCTACTTCATCCAATACTTTTAACATTGCACCACCGTGCATTTTCCCCGAGAAATTAGCCATTTCTGGAGTCACCAAGATATTCATTTCTGTTTGTGATTTGTCCATAACGGTCCTAATCAGTTTTTAATCCGTACTTCTCAAGTAAAGAGTATAGCGTGGGACGAGTAACCCCTAATAAGCCAGCGGTGTTGGAGATGTTGCCATTGCTCAAGGCTAGCGCCTTACTAATCGCTTGTTTCTCAGCCGTTTCGCGCACTTGACGAAGGTTTAAGGCTAGCTTTAACTGTTCTTCATCACCATCAGCCAAAGGCAAGGCTAGATCATCTGCGGTGATTTGCTTGCTATCCGCCATGATCACCGCCGATTTCACTTTATTCTGTAACTCGCGAATGTTGCCCGGCCAACGATGCCGCGTAAGGGCGGCAATGGCATCATCACTGAAATTATTGATGTTACGCTGCATTTGCTTGTTATAGCTTTGCAAGAAAGCGCGAGCTAACAACACCACGTCTTCACCGCGCTCGCGCAGCGGCGGAATATTGATAGTGATTTCACTAATGCGGTAAAACAAATCTTCCCGAAAGGATTTTTGCTCCACCATTTGCTGCAAGTCTTGGTGAGTGGCACAAACAATTTTCACATCCACTGGAATTTCTTTGCGCCCCCCCACTCGCTCAACCACCTTTTCTTGCAAGAAGCGTAAGATTTTCGCTTGCAAGGGATAGGGCATGTCACCAATTTCATCAAGAAATAGAGTGCCGCCGTGGGCACATTCAATTTTACCCTCAGTGGTTTTATGGGCACCCGTAAACGCGCCTTTCTCAAAACCGAAGAGTTCACTTTCAAGCAAGTTCTCAGGGATCGAAGCACAGTTAATTGCGATAAAGGGCTTATCTTTACGAGGACTTTGTTGATGAATAGCCCGAGCCAGCACCTCTTTACCAGTACCACTTTCCCCCAATAGCAAGGTGGTTACTTCGGTAGGGGCGATGCGCTCCACCATGCGACAAACCTTTTGCACCTGTGGAGAGTTGCCTAAAAAGCCGTTGCTATCGAGTGAAGCTCCGCGTAGCGCTTCATTCTCTAGCTCAATACTTGCCACCCAGAAAGCTCTAGAGATAATCACCGACAAAGTATCATCGTCAATCGGCTTATGATAAAAATCATGCGCGCCCATCGCGATAGCTTTGAGCGCATTGTCTTTGTCCTCATTGCCGGTAATCACTATCACTTTCAATTTAGGATTCAATTCCAGCATTTCTTTAAGCGTGGCCAAACCTTCACTGGCATTGGCTTCATCTGGCGGCAAGCCCAAATCTAAAGTCACCACCTTCGGTTCATAGCGGCGCAAAGCAGTAATGGCTTCTTTTCTATCTCCGGCGACTATCACCTCGTAGTCACTGAAACTCCACTTTAATTGCTTTTGAATACCGGGATCATCTTCAACAACCAGTAACGTTTCCATCGTATTATTTCCGTTCGGCTAGGCCCGTTTTTAAGGCTGATTAAATTTTATGAATTGGCAGGTAAAGCTTAAATAAACTACCTTCACCAAGCTTACTTTGCACATGGATATGACCACCCAACTCTTCAACGAAGCGTTTTGCATCGTAAGCACCTACTCCCATACCAGCATTACCTTTGGTGGTATCAAAAGGCTTAAATAGACGGGTATCGATAAATTCGATACTCATCCCTTCACCATGGTCTTCAATCTCAATTAAGCACTGTTGCTCAAACAGGCTGGCTCTTAAGATAACACTGCCATTGTCTTCACTCGCGTCTTGGGCATTTTGTACTAAATGGCTCAGTACATTGATAAAACGTTCTTGGTCGCAAACCAGCTCAAATCCATCGTCCAGGTGATATTCCAACTGTGGCGTGGGTAAACCTATCGAGCGCGATTTAATCACTTGTTGCAGCGCAGGTTTTAAAGAAAAAGGCGCGACCACCGTATCAATTCGTTGTTTTTTACTTAAGTGCCCCACTACCTTAGACAAACGGTTTACCGCCGAATCGACGGTTTCGAAGGCATCTTCAATAAATTCTGGATTGTGTTTATGTTTAATCGCATTTTTCGATAACAGCTGTAATTGCGCCAGCACGTTTTTTAAGTCGTGCACTAAATATGCAGACATACGATTAAAGGTATCGAACTGCTGACTCTCTGCCAAGGCTAAATTTGAGCGATGAAGATTTAAAAACACCGCCAGTTGGCGACTAATCGCTCGCATTAGGTCTCGGTCTTCCCAGTTAACGCTATGAATGGCAGTAGGCGCAGACAATAAAATCAAACCTTTAAACCCAGCATCGGTACTCATGGGTATCACATAACTAAACTTGTTAATATTATTCAGACTATTGGTATGCACCTTAAACGGCAGTGCGCTGCTGTCTTGTTTTAATTCCTCAATGTCAACAATCCATTGATGTTCTATCGCTTGTTGACCAAACAGTTCAAGGCAAAGTAAGGCCTGAGGATCATCGTCACGAATATTGTAGGTATTTTTTACCACCATACGACCGTTTTCGGCCACCGCTAAACAGGCAAACTGACAATCAAAAGGTTGATTAATGGCTTTAAGAGCGATGCTATAGGGAGAACCTTGCTGATTCTCTAACACCGCAGCAAACTTCATCCACTCTTCACGATATTCATACTTATTGGCAAAGAAGTGCTTAGTGATTTGCACTTTTAGCCGTTTGCGTAAGCGCTCAGACAAGAACAAACTCACCAGTATCAGCACACTTAACGCAAAGAAACCACTTTGCGCCATGCTCCCCCAATCGCCGCCAGCATAACGAATGTAATAACCCACTAGCGACATAACCAGCAGATAAGCACCTGCCACCAGCAATAAGGTACTGTGGTAAATCACATCGCGCGATACATAGATTTTTGTCGACCAGCGTTTCACTCGTCGAGCACTTAACAATACTAAAGGTGCCGCTACGATAGCCACAAAACCGCGTAGACTCCAAAAGTCGAAAGAGATACCCGAAGTAATTAAGGCATTGGCATATAGCGAGAAATCAAAGGCAAACACAGCGCCCAAACCTAAACACATCGGCTTGATAGTGTCTCGGGCTGAAGGCTCAATGCGCCGATACAACTGTTCAATCAACCATAAACCAATTACCGCTTGTGCCAATTGAGAAACCAGCCAAAAGAGATTTAAACTAAAACCACTAAAGCCAGCACCCAGTTGTAGAAATGCAATAATCAGTAAGCCAAGTAAGGTGCCTTTTTTACGCCAAGGCCCATCTAACAACTGGCTAAATTCAAATTGTGGGACAATAGTGGCGTAAAGCAACAAAAACCATAAGCCATTACGTAAGGTTTCTACCGCATAAAGAAATACCAGCGGCAAGGCAAACCAAATTTGTAAGGCAGCAGCCAGTGCCCACAACAAAGTAAAGAACACCGCCAAACTTAATGCCTGTCGTTGAAAACCACTTTGTTTAGTCGTTAATAGCAACAGGCTAAATAACAAATACACTGCGGCAGAGGCACTGTAACCCAGAAAACCAACAATCATGCTCAAAAGCTTTGTTCCATTTTTGACTCAGTTGCTAGCGCAGCTGCAAAGCCTGCACCTAGCTGTTATCACCCATCTCGACAATCTCTTTGCGTTTCTTTTCAATCATTTTATCTAGATAGCGAATAATTTTAATCTTACGCAATACCACTTCTTCTAGATAACCCGAGACATCGAGTAACGCGGCCTTGATATGACTGTCACTCATCATTGATGAGCCACTTGGCAGGGCATCATATTGACGTCCCAACACGGCATCTAAGTCACTCACTCCTTGCTGCTCAGGCGTTCCCTGCAGTGAACCAGAAAGCTCTCCGCCCATTTCCTCAATAACCGCAGTCACATCTGCTTGAGTAATGGTGTGCAAGTCCTCCAAGAAAGCGTACAAAAACAAGCGGTCAGCAAAAATATTAATCTTACGAGGGATGCCTTTGGTGAAATCGGCGATTTGTTCAAAAATATCATCTTCTAGCTTAGGGTTGTCTTGCCAGCCCACCTGCTTTAGACGATGGATAATATAGCCTTGAGTTTGCTCAGCATCAAAAGGCTTAAGGTGACAAGAAGCAATAATTCGCTGCCGAAATTGCTCCATTTCAGGCAACTCAATAATCGGTTTTAACTCTTCTTGGCCTAACAAAAAACTTTGAAATAGCGGCTTATCGTTTAGCTGAAAGTTAGACAACATGCGTAATTCTTCTACCGTTTCGGCAGGCAAGTTTTGCGCTTCATCCACCACCAAGAGGGCGCGTTTCCCCTGCTTGTTTAAAGTTAATAAGTATTGTTCAAAACGCTTTAGGATTTCGGCTTTATTGAGCCCTTCAACATCAATACTAAATTGAGCCGCCACCAGACGAACTAACTCATCAGGGTTCAATTTAGTGGTAGCAATCTGGGCCGCAACGATGGAATCATCAACCGAGGCCAGTAAGCTTCGTGCAATGGTGGTCTTTCCGGTACCTATGGGGCCAGTAACCACAATAAAACCTTCCCCTTGCGATAAACCATAGCGTAAATAGGATACCGCGCGATCATGGTGGGGACTGGCAAAAAAGAATTTAGGATCAGGACTAAGTTTAAATGGCTTATCACTTAGCCCGAAAAAAGACTCATACATATTTAAAACTGCTTAGTAGCGTTAATTGAAACTCGGTTTTCATCATAAGTGCGCCCTGAAACATTTGAGCTACGATGAGTAAATTGATAGCGATAGGTTAAGAACAAGCCTTCCATAAGATCTTGCGCTAAAGACAAGTCGTAACGGCTATATTTGTCGATTTGTTCGGCTCCGGTAAGTTTCTCGAAGCTGTAGTGGTCATAGTCAAAAGCAAAAGCCAAACTCAACTGCCGCGACAATTTGTGGTCATAACTAATACCGCCGCCGTAGGTGGTATCTTTAATGAAATCCGTAGTATCTCGTAAACCTTCTCGAGTTTGATGACGCAACTCGAAATCGAGTGCAGAGCGGCGTAGATCCAAGCGCGTATTCCAACGGAAAGTTTTATCCAACTTTTGTTCTTCTACATTATCGCCCTCAACAAAGAAACGGCGGTCAAAGCTGGTTGGTTCTTCTTGGTAACTAATATCGGTACTGATGCGGCGTTTTTGATGCGCAAACATAAACTCATAGGCATCCCCATAGAAACGTTTGCTGTATTCAAAGAAAAACTTGGTGCGACGATTAGGCTCTAAATTGATGGCAGCGCCTACGTAATCATCGTTTTTCTCTTTATTTAAGGAAAAATTATAGCTTACCTCAATGTAACTTAGCTTAGTACGAAAATAGCGTAATGCTGGTCCCCAACTTTCTGATTCACCAAACTTGGCGGAAGAACTAAGACCTTCTAAGTAGCTCTCTGCGTAGTAACGAATGAAGGGACTAAAACCCGCTCGCTGTTGCAGACCTAACTCACCCTTGTATTTTACGCTTTCCGTTTCTTGCCTATTGTCACGGGCTTCTCTGCGAATATAGCTGGAATCAACTAACCAAAATACCTGATTGACTCTATGGCCATTTTTGAATACCAATGAGGCATCGTAATCGTTGTTATTTCCTCGGTTATCTTCGTAACGATATAATTTACCGGAAACGCGAGCATTAAGATCAACCCATTTACGTGGATTAGATTGATAGCTAAAACCTACGCCTAATTCGCGACTTTGGATAAGATCACCCGCCACCACATCGGTAATCGCATTATTACTCACGTCGGCAGGTAATATGTCCATAGCGGCCGTTACATCCGCGCTAAAGCCAGAGCGCCCTAGCTTCTTGTCGGCGTTAAAATCAAGTTCATGGTAAAGCTTGTTTTTATCCGAATTATACGAATGGTAAGTTTGCCTAGCTCGATACTTCAAGGAGAGCTCGCCGTCTTTGCCCAGTACATCTGTAACAAAGCCAGCAGAAATAATACCGATTTCGCCGGACTCTTTGTTTGTCTCGGTAAGTTCAGCGTTATCCGTATAGATAGCTTCTAAATCAACTTTAGGGCTAAACTCCACATCCGCGGCCTGAGCCGAAAAAAGCCCCCCAACAGTAATAACAAGCGCAACAAAAAACCTAGGCGCTGCGTTCTTCCTCATATCCGTAGCCATATCCGTAGCCATATCCGTAGGTTCCTGTTTTCCCATGCACCGCTTTATTCAATACATAACCAATTGCCAGCTCTTCACCAAACTGCTGTACCGCCGATTTAATCGCCGCCAATTTAGTTTTATCTTGTTCAACCACTACCACAGCTTGACCGACAAAGTTGGACAACACCACTGTTTCATTGACGCCTAAAACTGGAGGGCTATCAAACAGCACCACTCGGTCAGAATAGCGGCTATTTAGTTCTTCTGTTAAGGCGCGCATTTTATCGCTGGCCAATAATTCATTACTTAAATGGTGAGGCATGCCTGCGGGCATAATGCGCAAATTGGGAATATTTGTATGGTAAATAACATCAGCTACATCGTCAGTTTCGCCTAACAAATATTCCATTAAGCCCATATGCTGACCAATTCCCAAAGTTTTGCTCACCGTGGGTTTGAGCACATCGGAGTCAATTAACAATACGGTTTTGTCTTTTTCCAAAGCAAGACTCAAGGCTAAATTAATCGAGGTAAAGGTTTTGCCCTCGCCGGGATTGGCACTAGTGACCATAATCAAGTTGCTTTTATCCTGCGGAATCAGGCCTGGCTCAAAAGCATTTTTCAATAATTTGCGCTTAATGCTACGGTATTCGTCACTCAATACCCGAGTCTCTCGAGAACGAATATCCGACAACATGCCTAAACGCTTCAGCACCGCAGAATCAATTTGCAGAATGGGCTTATCTTTCTCTGAAACGCTAGAGGAATTGGCTTGCTGGCTTTGTGCAGTAGTCTCTGGTGGCTTTTCTTTTGCCTGCGCTTGCTGAGCAAGCTTGCCCATGGCTTTTTCAATCGTACTCATAGCAATCCACCTAAGCCTAAAATAATTTTACTGTGTAAATTGGGTAGCAGGTTAATCACCATAAAACCAATAAAACCACACAACAACACGGCATTTGACAATACAAATATCCGCATTTTTCGCTTCTCAATTTTTGCCAAACCAGAGCTCTGAGTAGCCGACACCACGCCGAAAACAGGAAAGCCCGTTTGTTGATAAAGCTGTTGAATACTCGACACTGCTGGATTGATCTGACTAAATACAAACGATAGGCCAATCCCAATACCCAGCGCTAAAATCAACACACCAGCAATTAACAATGGTCGTCTTGGCCCAGAAGGCTCAAGCGGCACTCGTGGAGCATCAATGACCCTAAATTTAATGTCATCCGTGGTTTTACCGGCGCTTTGAGAGATCAAGGCGCTTTCTCTACGTGACAATAAATCTTCATATTTAGATTTAGTGATCTCGTAATTACGATTTAAGCCAGTCAATTTGGCCTCAACATCAGGTACCTGACGCAAGCGTTGTTCTAGACTGTCGACTTTTTCTTGGTGACGTTGCTCTCGCACCTTAAGCGAAGCCACTTCATTCTCTAATTGGCTTACCGTGATCTTAAGATCTTGATAAATCACCGACTCGGAGGCTATAGCCGCTGGAGTCCTCACATTGACCAAGGCATTATCTTTTTGCCGTTGTAATGAGGCAATTTGACGCTTCACCTCAATAACATCTGGATGGCGTTCGGTATAACGTAATAACAAGTCATCTAAACGAGTTTGCATCGCCACAATACGGTCATCAAATTCGGTGCGCACCCTAGCCGTTTGCTGAGAAGCTAAAGCCTCTTCGCTAGCGAGTTGGGCTCGGGCAGAAGTAAGCTTTGTCTCGGCCTCACTGAGCTGCAAACGAGTTTCTTCTAACTGCTTTTTTACCGATTCCAAGTTACTGTAATAAGTGGTTTCTTTACCTGGTAGAAACTCCGTGTACTCTTGCTTAAATGAGGCTAGGCGTTTTTCCGCCTCGATCAGACGGGTTTCATACTCTTGTATTTGCTGATTAATAAAAGAATTGGCAGTATCTGTATCTTGTCGTTTTTCCCCAAGGGTATTTTCAACAAATACATCTAAGGCAGCTTGCACTACATCACGCACATACTGTGGAGAGTCACCACTAAAAGTAATGGTGTACAAATTCTCTCTACGAGTTTTATCGATTTCTATGGTTTCTTTAAGTGAGTCGAGCAACTCATCATACTCTGCGCTGTTGTTGACTCTCACATCTGCATCACTGGCTCGGGCTATTTTTTCTAAATTGCCGCGACTCAGTAAGGTCTTCACCATCATCGCTAATTCCTGACTTGGATCAGTCTGGAGCGCCAACCCCTTTAATAGGGGTTGTAGCAAAGAGCGAGTATCTGCATAAACGCGAGCCTCGGCTGTATATTGGTTGGGCAGCAGGGTGACAGCTATCCAACCAATCGGGCAAATAATCCAAAGAGCCAGCAATATATAACGGCGCTTTAACCATATTCCGCGGAGGTACTGCAGGAAATCCTCTATTAAATCTTGCATCTAAATCAGTACTCCGACTAAAACCACGCTTCTGGGATAATGATAATATCACCTGGAAGAACATCCACGTTGGCTTCAATCTCACCGTCTTGAATTAACTTTCCAACTAAAATTTTATAAGAACGTTGCTCACCTCCAACTACACGAACCAAGCGAGCATTATCCCCATCGGCGAATTCGGTTAAGCCACCAACTTGAATCATTACATCTAACAAGGTCATATCTTCACGGTAGTTAATCGCTTGCGGTTCAAAGGCTTCGCCAATCACCCTAACTTGTTCGCTGAAGGGGCCAACAAAACCAGCGACTGTCACCGTCACGATGGGGTCACGAATAAACTCGGATAACTCTGATTCGATCAAACGCGCTAACTGGGTAGGCGTTTTACCGGAAACCTTTAAGTCTTCAACCAATGAGGTAGAAACCATGCCATCGGGTCTCACCAAAAAGGTGCCGGAGATTTCAGGGTTGCGCCAAACAAAGATATTTAACTGATCGCCCGGACCAATCAAATATTGATAATCTGCCGGGTCTTTAGTTAAAGAAGGATGGATTGACGCACTGGGTAGGGTTGATAAAGAATTGGAGCATGCGGTTAGGAAAAGCCCTATCGCCATAACCGCGAGTAATTTAATTACCACTGTATTAAGTTTTTTCATAGCACTGTCCATTACGCTGAAAGTTCACCAAATAAAATTGATTTAACTAGTCCTTTTTCCCATGATAGTGCGCTAGCGCGCATGTTGTAAATCTCTAGGGCTAAATAGTTTAAATATATTGACATTTATCTTCGGTGTGACAGAAATGTAATGGTAAGGTAACATTCTCAAGCTTTACTGGAAGGGCGCAAGTTGCTTGTATTTTTAGTGTCACTGACCTGAAATCTCGCTATACTTGGGAACCTTACTATTAGAATTTAACAATCTGTTTCAAGGAAGAAGCGTGGCTGGTTCGAAATTTCACAATCTAGATCCTGGTAGTAGAGCAATCATTCTTGCCGAATTTTTGTTGCTTATTGGAATATTTGTGATTGGCGTGGAACTACTTCGTTTCACCGGCTTTGAAAATATTCCCAACTACGGCGAAGGCATCTTACTACTGCACTGTGCGCTATTTATTTTCCCCATACAACTGTCAATATTGTCAGTTGGCCTATACAACCAGAAAATCCGAGAAACCTTTCGCGGAGTAATTCGCCGCTTATTGGTCAGTGTGGCTTTAGGCTACTTTATCTCCTCAGTGGTTTATGTGTTGTCGCCTCTTAACGTATTTCCAGGCAACTTTCGAGAAGTGCTTTATGCCACGGTAATGCTTGGTTTAACCACCGTGCGTTACTTTGCCTTGAAGATGCGCTACGAACATCTTGGGCGCAAACGTATTTTAGTTTTAGGTGCCGGAGAGAGAGCCAGCATTATTGAAAAACGGATGCGTCGCAAATCAGATCGTGTCAGTTTTGAAATGGCAGGGTTTGTTAGAATGCAGGGTGATTCAGAAGATGGTATTAAACGCGAAACTATTATTGAGTTAGACCAACCTTTAGAGTCCTTTGTGCTGGCGCATGGCGTAGAAGAGATCGTTATTGCCGCCGATGAACGCCGCGCTAACCTTCCCGTAGATAGCTTATTTTTATGTAAATTACGTGGCGTTGAAATTACCGATATTATCGACTTCATTGAGCGAGAGTCTGGCCAAATAGCTGTGAACCTCATTTACCCTTCTTGGGTGATTTACAGTAACGGGTTTCATTCCACTAACTATCTCAGAAGCTCTTTAGACTGGATATGCAACACTCTCTTAGGACTCATCGTATTAGCCCTGACTTGGCCGCTTATGTTAATTACCGTACTGATGATTAAGCTTGAGGAAGGTATTAGAGCACCAGTTCTATATTCCCAAGAACGCATCGGTTTAAACGGCCAGCCTTTTAATATTTACAAGTTTCGCTCGATGCGCACCGACGCAGAAAAAGATGGTGCCAAATGGGCTCAAGAGAAAGATCCTCGAGTAACTCGGGTGGGCAACTTCATTCGTAAATACCGAGTTGACGAATTACCACAAATTTATAATGTACTGGTGGGCGATATGGGCTTTGTTGGCCCAAGACCAGAACGCCCTGCTTTTGTGAAAGAATTGGTGCTATCGATCCCTTATTACAATCAACGCCACAACGTAAAACCAGGTTTAACTGGCTGGGCACAACTTAAATATCCCTATGGTAGTACCGAAGCGGATGCCTTAGAGAAACTCAAGTTTGACCTGTATTATATTAAACACCGTAGCTTCTTACTCGACCTGCTGATTTTAGTGCGCACCGCCGAAATCATTCTATTTGGCAAAGGACGCTAATCCTTGGGTTCAGCGTCAGCCACTGAAGAACCAAGCAAAACCCGTAGCGGCTTAATCGAAATGGCTGCGGCGATTTTAGTTACGGCTATTCTACTAGGCTTATTTTGGCCAGTAGTATTAGATATTTGGCGCTATAGCTTTGATGACGGCACCTACTCGCACGCCTTTTTGATCCCTTTGGTGGCTGTTTATGTGCTTTACGATTGCCGTAAACAGCTGCAATTTCGCCAAAGCTCAAGTATATGGCTAGCTTTACTGATTATCTGTCTCGCCTTAGAACTACTATTTTACCTAGCCCAATTCAGCCTTCCTACACGGGCGCTGCTACCGTTTATTTTACTGTTTAGCCTACTGAGTATCTTCAAACATAGATTCAGCCTTTATGTTTATTCTTTGGTGATGATATTTGCCACGCCCATTTGGGGTGTACTCTCGCCACCATTACAGCATTTATCCACTAACATGGTAGAGCTGGTAATGTCCTATACCCATGTCCCCAGCTATTTTGAAGGCAACGTGGTGTCTATTCCTTCCGGACAATTCGAGATAGCCAACGGCTGCAGCGGTTTACGTTATTTCATCACCTCACTATTTCTCTGCCTACTGTATATCTATTTTAATATTCGCAACCTCAAGAAAGCGATACTGTTTTTGGTGGTAGGTCTCGCGGGTGCGCTGGTAGTTAACTGGATACGCATCATAGTGATTATTTTGATCGGTCACGAAACACAAATGCAAAGTGAGCTCATCTACGACCATAACGACCTTGGCTGGTATCTGTATATTCCTTATTTAGTTTTGGCTTTCTATTTGGGAGCCAAACTCAGTGATGCGCCCACGACGTCTAAGTTGAGCAGTGTCGCCCCTTCCTCTTCACCCACTCCCCGTAATGTGGCTTTTGTATTATTGGCCCTAGTTATTTTCTCTCCAAGCATGATCGATTGGCCGAACTTGGATGCAGATAAACTTAATCAGCCTCCAGCGCAGCTCACTAGCCAAATACACCCGACTCTGTTAGTCGACAAGTATCAAAGTCTTGAGCAGCAACAGCTCCAAACAGAAGAGCTGCAATTACAGTTATGGCTATATCGCTTCAGTGGCTTAGGCTTAGATAACAAAGCTTCATATTATTTAAATGAGGTAGTTCCGGAGTCTTTACATGTCAACAAAACCATGGTTGAAGAAAACATTAATTACGTTTACTTTCGCGCGTCTAGCAACCGTCCAGCGCTACTCGCCTATGCGTACGCTAACAGCGCAGGCTTAGCCGCTAATCGCTCACAATTAAAAAACCAACGTTTTATAGAAGTACTCAGAGGTCAACGTAAAAGCGCCATTTTAGCGGGCTCCAGCCTGTGTTTAGAGCAAGATTGCCAAGCTGCAAAAAATGCTCTAACCGAGCAACTTCAACGCTACGCTAGCAGTCCTTCATTGCTGCAAGATCCAAGTTAGAGAACCATTTCCGGTAAACCACCAGTTGAATTTTCTGAGGGGCTTTAATGCCCACGCAGGATTAGCCTCTGCCCTGCTACCAGGTTGATAGGCAGTTCGGTGACAGGTATTAAACAGCTCGTCGGCCAACAGGCTTAGTAATAAGTCATCCTGCTGACGCTGGCGTTTAAGATGCACCGCTTTATAAACCATGCCAGCCACATCGCAACCGTGTTGTCGGTCATTCCAAGAGTTGCGCTCTTGAAAAATAGACTCACCAAAATACACCAAGTAATCAGGTATATATAAGGTCGTCCCCTTATGCTCTACAGTATAAATGCCACGCTCTAACAACAGCTCAGCAAAATCGATAATCATCATTGCTACTGTGACATCTTTGGTTATCCAATAATAACGCCACAACTGCTCCACCAATAATGCACTCATCCAGGGCGAGCACACCATCACCTCACTATTCTTACCGGTATGCACCTTTAGGCGATGTTGAATGCAGGCTCCCGAGCCAGCTTGGTTTACCTTTAAGTCTGCTTTAATTCCCTCTAGTAACTGCTGCACTCGCGCATGCGCGCTAGCACTGCCATCCAGTTCCCATTGGTTTACCGCTAAATTAAAAGCGGAAGATAGATGACGCTCGGTCCAAAAACCTAGGCGCGAAGAATAGCGCTCGGGCCAAGCCAAACCTTTAGCGGTCATTTTTTCGATAGCTTCTCGAGTCTGCGGTGAAGGGTAAAATAGGTAATCCAGCAATAAACCCGCACTTAACATGTATTTTAAGTCTGCCCGTCCCTTTAAAGTGAAGTCACCCTGTCGATCGAGTTTGCTGATAAAAAACTGAGCCTGTTGGTGAGCTACGCGCTTCCAATGCAAGTCGCCGCTTTTAAAATACAGTTGGTAAAAGTTATATGGCCTATCAAACAACCACGGCGAAGCACTGGTACTAGGCAAAGTGGCCTTTTTAGTTGGATCTTTGGGTTTGTGCTGTTGTGCAATTAAGCTTTCATCGGCGCTAAAACTCGCATAGCGCCAGTGCGCTTTATCAAACCAGCCCCATTCAAGATTATTTGGCTGGTAAATCACTGGTGAGTATAGCGCGAGGTTTAACCACGCTTCGGGTAGCTCTACGTCGATTAACCAGTTTGGGTCAGCAAATAACTTTTCCCTAGGCTTAAGCTTGTCCTCTCCCCAACTCAAGGTCAATGGCCCTGCGCGTAGCCCTTCCACTGCAAATAACACCGCCCGATAATAACGCGGCTCACTGGTATTGGGCCAAAACAAATGCGCGCTGGCGCGAAAAGTCAGTGACTTGGAGCCTTGTTCAAGCTGAAAGCCTTGCTGCTCGGAAATAGTCGAATTGCCAATTGGCAGTACAAAATAATGTACTTCACTGACAGTTTTTAAGGGAGGTATGGTGATGTTCAAACTCTGGTCAAGAGCGTAACTAGCAAAACTGACTATCTGCATACCCACACTAAGCATGGTAAACAAAAAGCGATGGCTAAGGCGCAAAAGCATAATTCAGCTCCTTGGAATTACAATGCTAAATCCTAAAGTGTAGATGACTTATAAAAACCGAGCTGATTAAGAGCCCTGCATATCATTTAAGCTAAGAATTTGCATTTTTAAGGCTTCTACCGATTTGTTGCCATCTACCGAAATTCGCTTCAAAGCAAAAGCGCTGCTCTGATCGAGGTGAAAATTAATCCCAGTCATAAAAGAAAAGGCAACACGATAACCACTTTGCTTGGCTAATAGTTGGGTTTGTTCGGTAAAGCTATCCGCGCGCCCCACAGGATAAGCCAAAGTGTAAATAGGCCTCGCCAGTTTTGACTCAATATAACTCCGCGATTCACTCAACTCTTGGCGCTGTTGCTCCTTGGTAAGGTGGGCTAATATTGGGTGGCTACGGGTATGAGAACCAATCGTCATGCCGTGATCGGCCATTTCCTTTAGTTGCTGCCAGTTGGCAAAGAGGTTTTGCGTTTTAGGTAATGGCGGAGCCTGACATTCTCGTTTCAGTTGAGCCAACTTTTCATCCATGGAGTAGCTGTGATCGGCTTTAAAGGCAAACAACAATTTTCGAATGTTTTGGCTTTGGTTTTTCCCGCTAAGATCGACCGCACTGGTCCAGTGCGCTAACTTCAGCTTAGAAGAACGGGAGTGTTTCACCAACCAAGCGACCTCATCCCACCAGGCCATTATTCCGCCGTCGGTATATTCAGTAACCACGAAAAACAGTGCGCTTACACCATGTTTCCTCAATAAAGGAAAAGCATGGCTATAACTATCAATATAACCGTCATCAAAGGTAATCAGAGCATAAGGCTTAGTGATATCGGCTCCAGACTCTAACAAGGCCAACAGGCTAACCTCATTAAGTACTTCAAATTCCTGCAAGTAAAAACGTAAATGTTGTTCAAACACCTCGGCAGTACAACTAAACACGTTAGGGTCAAACTCGCTGCCTCTCGCGTCTCCAATGCGATGGTAATTAAATACATAAATACCAGGCAAGCGCTGCTTCCAGCGCTTCTTATAAACACTGCCGAAGAAAAACTGGCGGATTTTCGCTCTATTCAGCATCCATGCTCTCATTCAAGGTTTTATAGACCGGTGCCTTAACCAAATAATCGCGAAATTGATTCGGGTTACCGCTTTCTCCAGCCTCTGCAGCCTTGGCTATATTGTACATCTCACGCGCCGACACGTAATGCAGCACGTAGTTATCACCATCGTTATACTTGCTTTCCAAATAATCACACATTTGCTCAAAGGGCTGTCCCAACAAGGTTGGCATGTCGGCTTCTTGAGTACCGTGAGTATGAACCTTAATGAAGCGCCATTCGGGTCGCCCTTCAACGTGAATATTTGCCTTCACCCAAAGATCGATGCGGCTTTCACTAGGCGGCATGCTGCTACGCACATCGGCGTTCTCGATTTGCGGAAAAATGCCTTTTTTACGCACCTTCCAATTAAGATCCAATGGCCCGTTGATTAACATTAAATCTCCCCAAGCTTGGCCACCCACTTTTACCATTTGGCCACGGTTGTGAGATTTAGGCGCATCAGGATCGTCTTTAGCGTAATAAATGGAGTTAACCGTGGCCGGTTGAGTCACACTTGGCGCCGAAGGGAAGGTATAATCAACAAAACACCCGGTTTCTTTGAGCACTATCAGCTCATCATTAACCCCACATAGTTTGCCTTCAGGGTGGGAGTTATCCAAAGTCCAGTTGCCATGAATAAAAGCATACTGCAGCTTACCGCTTTGCTCACTGCGCACAAACGCGCCATGCTTCTCATGCAGCAATTCAGTGAACCCCTCTAAGGTTTTACGTAGATTGTCACTGGTATCGTCTTCATGGTGTAGGTGAACTTCTATCTCACCAAAGCCTCGAGCACATAAATCGGCAATTTTAGCTAAGTGTTCATAACGGTATTCTTCTTCAGGATAGAAAAAGGAATGTTTCGGAAAACAACCATCGGCGTCTTGGTGTTTTCCGGCCACTTGCGGATAGTCATTAAACCAGCGGTCAACCCTTGCTCGCTCTTGTTCAATGCTAATGTTTTTCCCCCATTGCGGTTCGTAATGGTCGACAAAACAAAACAGAATATGAGTTGGCCCTTGATGTTTAGTCTTTGCGCTAAACTTTCGCTGCAGATAATGCGGCAACCATAAGTGCATTTGCTTTTTACGAATAATAAGGGTTACGGCTGCTAGGCTTAGCAGCATTACTACAACCAAGGCTAAAATTATTGTCACCGTGACGTCCTTTGCCATGTGCCTTGCACATTTTTAAACAGAAATGAATAAAAGCCCTTCATTAGCGCTAAATTCATCGATACAAAAAAAGTAAGAAAAGCCAAGCTGCCAGGTAGGCTTTCTCCCCGAGAACTCTTACGCTTGCCCCAGATCGCCAATCCATAGGCCAACAATTGAATTAGCAAAAAACCCGCATAGGCAGGCTGAGCCGCTAGCAATAGGTTACTTAACAGTGCAACTAACATGCAATGAGGGGTAAACCAGCGCAGTACTTTATGGCTGATATAAGCAAAACAGCGCGCACCTCGTAAGGGGTTTAGCGCCCACAAACAGCGAGTAAACGCTTGGTAATTTCCCGTACCAATTCTCACTCGTCGTTGCTCTTCATCTTGTAACGAAGGGGCAACTTCTTCATAAGCCACCGCATTAGGTTCATACACCACCTGCTTGCCCTGTTTCGACACATTCATCACGATCATAAAATCATCAACGATGGTATTGCTTGGCAGGGGTTGATAAAACGGCTTGGCAATCGCATAGATGGCACCGTTGGCTCCCAGCAAAGCACCAATGCGCGACTCATGAAACTTGAGCATTTGCTCATAACGCCAGTAGATACCATCTTTATTATCGGCCGATTCCGAGTCAACGAGGTGCAACTCACCGCAAACAGCGCCCACTTCTGGGCTATCAAAGTGTTTTACTAGGTTTTCTATGGCGTCAGTTTCAAAATGGGTGTTGGCATCTGACATCACCAAGATGGAATCGTCAGTTAAGGCAACCAAATCGTTTAACACATTAATTTTGCCGCGATTCTGCTCAAAAACATGCGCTCTAAAATGACTCGCTTGTACCGCCATTAAAATTCTTGCCGTGGCATCGCTACTGCCGTCGGAACCGATATGAATAGTTAACTTTTCCTTGGGGTAACTAAGCTGCAGCAAATTATCGATTCTTTGCTGCAGACATTGCTCTTCGTTATAAGCGGCAATAATAATCGACACATTGGGCCATACTTTCGCTTCCTCAGAGCGACGTTCGCGACGACGCCAAAGATAACGAGTATCGCGCAATGCCTGCTGAATACCACTCACTATTAGCAGCAGCAAGGGGTAAACAGCGTAACTATAGGCAATCAAAGTCAGCGACAGCCAAAATATCAGTTCCATTTACTGCTCCGCTTGAGATTTTGCGGCATGGGGCTTAGCCGGGATCCCCAGCATGGTTTGCCCTTCTTCCGCCGATTTGGTTAACACCGCATTAGCCCCCACCTTCACATTGTCTGCCACCGTAAGTGGACCAATAATTTTGGCGCCAGCGCCAACAAAAATATTGGAGCCTAAACGCGGTGACAGGCCTTTTTCATCACCCATCACCACTCCGCTCTCCACGGTAATATTAGTGCCGCCGCTAACTTTAGAGTTAATCACTACCCCAACCGGGTGCATAATCACAAAGCCTGGGCCAAAATCAGCACCGCTGCCAATCACACAGCCATTGATAAACTTATTCAGCCATTGGAAAAAATAGGCGATTAAAGCCAAGTTATGAGTAGCGCACCAGCGCATCCAACGATAAATAATGTTGGCGCTGGTGCCATCGGCCATCAAGATACGCAGCATACTGAGCTCTGCTCCATCCTGCTTAAATATTTCCTGCTTACGCCGCAGATCCGCTTTAATCAGTTCCATTAATTCACCAATGTCAGTAATTGCTCTGCGTTATGCCGCCATTGCCGTTCCTGCTCGATGTAGCGGCGCGCCTGTTGGCCAACTCGTTGCTGCTCCTCGACTTGTGAACACAAGGCCAATACTCGTTCTACACAGGCCTCCCGATCATTAGCCTTAAACAACCAACTGGTTTCACCATCGGCGACCACTTCTGCAATGGGAGTAAAATCTGGCGCTACCATGCCTTTGGCCATTGCCATAAACTCAAATAGCTTCATCGGCGAACCATAATCATTTGAGTCTGGCAAAATGCCAAAGTCCATCGCGGCTAAATAGCTAGGCACTTGGTCATGGGCAACCCGCCCCGGCAGAATAATTTGCTGCTCAGCACCGGCGCTGGCAATGCGCTGCTTAATGCTGGAGTAGCACACCCCGTCACCCACTAACAACAACACTACGTTTGGGTAATCCTTTAAGCGCTCAGCAATTAAATCCACAAACCAATCTATGCCATGCCAATGCACAAAAGCGCCTACGTAACCCACCACTACCTTATCTTCAACTTGTAGCTGTTGGCGCAGTGCTAGAGCGGCCTCATCGTTAAGCACAAATTGGTCTAAATCTGCGGCATTGGGCGAGACCAGCGAAGGTGCAATATCAGGGTAAGCCTGTTTGGCCACTTGCTGAAAACGACTAGAGATAAATACCAAGCCAGTTGCATTACTAAAAATCCATGACTCTATGGCACGCGCAATACGTTGGAAAAACAAATGGCGAACCCGATGCACCAAGCAAGAGTCGTTAATCTCTAAAACTATGGGAACTTGATGACGCTTAGCCCACCAGACGCTGGCAAACATAAACAAAGAATAACGTTCATAAATCAGTTCCACTTGCTGCTGATGCACCGCTTTGCGTAAACGCCACCACGCCAATAGGTTAAAGCCTAGCTCAAACAATTCAAAAACAAACTCTGGAGTATATTTAGTCAATTCCGCTAAACGCGAAAATAGGCTTTTGTTTTTAGCTGGCGCTTGTTTAGGTGCCTCTGTTGCAGCCTTATTGACTAATTCTTCTTCTGGATCGGCACCAGGTAAAGACAAAATACTCACCTTATGCCCCAATTCACGCAGGCCTTTTACCACCCCGCGAATATGCACACCTTCAGCACCTCTGCCTCGCGTACGATGGTGGAATAGAATATTCATTTAAGCTTGTTCTCCAATGCTTGAGGGTAGAGCCCGCTGCACACGGGATGAGAATAAAATGCCGAAAGTTTCAGGCGTAAAGGGATGTCGGGCTAGGTTATCATGCTGTTGCTTGAGCGATAGGTAGCGAAAAGACTTAAACACAGGCCTAATAGTCACAGGAAACCGTCGCTTGATGCTAAAAACGCGACCGTAACTACGAGAATCTAAGAGCTTAAAAAACATTAACCGCAAATCCATTTGAGCCAATAATGTTGAGCATAAACCAGCTTGTTAGTGTAACAAAATACCCAAACATCCCCAGCAATTTATTAACCAAAACATTAACTTTTACCCATTTCCAACATCTCTAGAAACTGCTGTTGGTTGCGCTGCCATGAGAACTGACTAGCATGTTGCTTGATCGCAGCCCTATCCCAATCACGCTGCATTATGCTTGCAATACCTTGAGCAACCGCATCCGCCATTTTAGGTTTAATTAATATTCCACAAATGGCTTCATTCACCACCTCTGGAATACCGCCAACACGGGTAGCCAACACTGGCGTGCCACAGGCCATCGCTTCAAGAACCACATTGGGTACCCCCTCTGCGTAACTCGGCAGGGCCAATAACTGGGCATGGCTGATCCAAGCCGGTAAATCGTCATGCGCCACCGAGCCAAGCCATATGACGCGCAGCTTTAAACCATCCCTTTGAGCTTGTTGTTCGATTGCCGCTTTCATCGCACCAGTGCCCGCATAGACTAAATGCAGCTGCGGCTGACTGGCGGCTATCTGTGCGAAGCCTTGATATAGCTCCATCACGCCCTTATCGGCTTTTAAGTTCCCCACATACAGCACATAGGGTTCTGAGTAGGGTCGCTCACTATCAACCCCAAACTTTTGATGATCTACCCCGTTGTAGATAACCGATATTTTATTCTGAGCAATACCTAAATTGCCCATCTCTTTTGCCAGTGCTTGAGATACCGACAAAATGCCTAAAGCCCGCTGACTGGCCTTTTTAATTTGTTTCGCTCGAGCAGGAACTTGCGCCAGCTGGTTAATATCACTGCCATGCACCTTAAAGAAAAACCGGGCTTTATACAGCTTGGCTAACCAACTAGTTGCCACCGCCTCAGGATAAGCCCAGCTAGCCATTAGCACTTCAGGCCGTTGGCGCTTCAGCCACCAGCCAGAATGCAATAGTAACGACAGAAACATCATCACGCTGTAAAAGCGGCGGCCCAACTTGGGCGTGTAAAAATAGGGTAAATAGCGAAGCTCATCTGACTGTTGTATTTGCCTACGGTGTTTAAACCACTCAGGAAAGGCCACCGGCACCAATATCGATAACTGATACTCGGTTTTGAGCAAGGAAAATTGTTGATGATTAAACTTAGCGCGATTAGGCTCCCATGGCAGCGGGTAGAGATTGCTAATGATCACCATCGCCGGTTTAGACTTCACAGATAGTCACCCTATGTTTGCCACTAGCTGTCAAGGGAATTTCGTCTACCAGTTCAAACTCCAAAGCTAATTCACCATGGCTGTATTTATTAATTTCCTCACGAATGCCTTGTTTGTCTTGTTCGCTAAACAGCTCGTTCACCACCAGCTTTATACGCACTTGCTCTAAGCGTTGCTGAACCACCTGAAAACGACTTATGCCTTTAAACTCTTTAAATAAATGCGGGAACAGCTCGCCCGGAATACTGCCACCAGAAGGGGTTTTAATAATATCCAACTTGCGACCATCGATACTGGACATTAAAGGTAGAGGGTTACCACAACTGCAACTTTGCTCCAGCAAGGTCCCGCGGTCGCCATTTAAATAACGGATCAACGGCATACCATAGTTGTATAAATCGGTAACTAAAAGGTCACCGCTGCTACCCGTTACCACTTGACCTTGCTCATCTACAGTTTCAACCACTAGATGATCGGCATTAATGTGTAACTGTTTATGTTGGGGGCACTCGGCTGCCATCAACATGAATTCACGACAGCCAAAGGTATTATAAACTGGCGCATTGAAAGCTTTGGCGATTTCTTGGCGTTGAAACTCATGTAAGGGCTCAGCGCCAGTTAAAATGGTTTGCGGCTGCCATACCTGCAACTGATTTTGATTAATATACAGCGCGAGTTCATAGAGTGGATTCACATACGACACCATCGCGGTGGCTTTATAGCGATTCATTTGCTCGACATATTGCTGCAAATTATCTTTATTCATGGCGAACGAATTCAGCATCTTACGATTATAAAAGCCATGATAAAGCGCATTCTTAATGGTTTTAAAACGCGACGGTTGGCCTAAATCGGCGCCCCACAAATACAAGGTTCGCTGACCCAATCCCGCTCCTAACCAACCGTAACCTCGCCACATAACAGCCTCTCGGCGAGTATTGCTTTCAAGATCCAATTCAAAGTGAAAAGGCTGGCCAGTAGAGCCACCTGTGGATTTGCGAATATTATGCGAATGCTGAGACGATACAAACTCGGCGTAATGCTGTTTAATATCATCTTTGGTGACGATGGGTAAACGCTGAAAGTCTTGCATACTGGTTATATCGCGTGGGTCATTTATCCCTAGCTCGGCCCATACTCGCGGATAGTATTGAGTATTATGGAAGGCATGCGCGATCAAAGCTTGTAAGGCCTGCCATTGCAAATCAAGTATTTGCTGTTGAGAATAACCTAAGTGCTGCTCATAAGTACTCAAATGCTTTAAAAGGTTTTTACCTTTAAGCATTTCATAAGCAGGCATTAAGCAACTACGTAGTAACGATGGGTAAAGGGCCATCACTCACTTCCATGTCCATATGAAAACAAAAGTTTAGAATAAAGGCTGAACCTTTATGTAAACTCGCCAGCGAAACTTAGCCTATCACCTTAGTCCCCAACAAACACCTAGGGCTTAAGGCAAATATTAGATTTTTTGTGTTTAAAGCCAATAGCTAAGCGATAATTCTAACCTTAGAAGTCGAGCCATTTAAACCTCTATATTAGCTACTCTTTTTCATCAAGATACGTTAGCCTATCGAACAGCGCAAAGTGCTATATGTTAAGGAAAACGCTTATGGACATTGGTCCTATTAACATTATTGAAAAATCGGACAGTAAAGTTTACCAAGTAGACTTCACTCTCAAGGAGCAAGCCCAGCAGTTATGGTTTGAAGTCAGTCATTGTCCATCTATAAGTCTGACCAATAATGCGGATAGCGCTTTACTTGCCTTATTATTGCCTGCGATGTTAGCTAAGGAAGATATTCATATAAAGGATGCCGTCTCTGAGCGCTTATTGTTTAACTTAAATGGCCCCTATCAAAGCCTAGTTTTGCAACAGATCCCATTCTTAAACAGGATTAACATTTCTGCTGAACGCTGCAGTTCCCAAGTGGCTGCTGGCGAAGGAGTAATTAGCGGGTTTTCCGCAGGCATCGATTCGTTTAGCACGATATGCGATTACTTCGCAGAACACAGCCCAAAGCAGCTTAAAATTACCCATTTACTTTATAACAATGTGGGCTCACATGGCGTAGGTGAAGAACGCTTATTTAAGGAGCGTTACCAACAATTACGCACCACCGCCAATAAATGGGATTTACCTTTCATTATGGTCAACTCCAATATGGATGACTTCTATGGCAAGGTACTAGATTTTCAGCTTACTCATACCATTCGTAATGCAGCCGTCCCTTTATTGCTGCAAAATCACATTGCTCACTTTCTTTACTCTTCAGCTTACAGTTATCACGATGTTTTTGTTGGCCCCAGTTACGATATGGCCTATAGCGATCTATTTAGCTTGCCACTAATGTCTACCGAGTCACTGCAAAGCCACTCGGTAGGCAGTGAATATTCGCGAATAGAAAAAACCCTCAAGGTCGCACAAAGCGAGTACTCTTACGAGGTATTGGATGTTTGCGTGAAAGGCGACAGTGCGAATAACTGCTCTCACTGTGACAAATGCTTGCGAACCCTACTGACTTTAGATTTAGCCGGCAAACTTGAACTCTATAAAGAGCGCTTTGATTTAGCTGTGTATTATCAACATAAGCAACACTTCATTGCGAAACTATTGATAAGCGATGACCCTTTACTTAAAGAAATTGTGGTTTGGGCCAAACAAATAGGCCAGCCTTTTGCCATAAAACACTATCTCGATGCCTATTGCCTATTGCTTAAAGGCCTTCCCAAGCAACTGCTGGTAGAGCTAAAAAAACCTGTAAAAAAAATACTCGGTGCTGTGGGCTTGTATCAAGCTAAGCAATACTATTAAGCCTTTTCCTACTCATAGAAATCAATGCCTAAACAAGCCCCACTGAAAAACCAAGTACTGTCGTCCCTAAAATGGGTGGCAATGGGAAAAATAGTGACCCAAATGTTGCGTTGGGCAATGACCTTTTGGGTTATTCGCATTCTAAGCCCAGACGATTATGGCGTAGTGGCCATGTCGGCTGTGTTATTTGGCTTTTTTAATATTGTTCTAAGCTCATTATTTACTTCTTCAATTATTCAGCAAAAAGACTTAAGCGAAAGCGCGCTTAAACAAATATTTGGCGCGATCCTTCTCAGCCACGCAGCTTTCTTCCTTATTCAATATGGTGTAGCCGATCCTGTTGCCGCTTACTATCAATCAAGCACCGTCAGTGAGGTGCTTAAAGTGAACGCTTGGTGTTTTGTATTTTTGGCCTTCGAGGTGATCCCCGCGGCCTTATTAGCTAAAAATATGGAATTTAAACAAGTCTCATTGATCGCAGCCACATCCAACATTACCGCCGCCGTAGCCACGTTGGTGATGGCCTACTCCGACTTTGGCTTATGGTCACTGGTTTATGGTGAGCTGATTAACATCGTTTTACGGTGTGTTTTAACCTTTATCACCAAACCGACACTGTTTCTGCCCAGCTTTAGAGTCCATCAAATTCACGGCATGCTTAGATTCGGTGGCTTACTGTCTATTTTGTCGATGTTATTTTATGTATTTACCAACATGGATGTGGCGATAGGCGGAAAAATAATGACGCCTACAGAAATAGGCTTGTATGCCATTGGCTTACAGGTGGCACTGACACCACAGAAAAAAATCATGCCCTTACTTCGCCAAGTGGCATTTCCGGCTTATGCGCAAATACAAGACCAAAGTACTCTCATCTCTAAATATGTACTAAAGGTACAACGCTTGTGTATTGGCTTTACCTTGCCCATTTTCTGGGGTTTAGCCTCTGTAATCGATGTCGTCATTCCTTTGTTACTCGGCGAGAAATGGCAAGGAGCGATTATACCTACTGCTATTATGCTTATAATAATGCCGCTACGCTTCAGTGAGGAACTATTCGGGCCGGCCTTAAAAAGCTTGAGGCGCGTCAAACATATGCTGATAAATCTATGCATCATGATTTTTATTATGTTTATCAGCATACATATCGGTGCGCGCTTCGGAGCAACAGGACTCGCGTTTGCTTGGTTAAGCGGTTACCCACTTGGCTATGTAATCGTAGCTTGGCGTAATAGCCGAATACTCAACACGCCTTTTAATCTATTGATTAAATGCTTCATCCCTCCGATGCTAGCTGGAGCCGGCATGCTGGCTATGGTTTATTTAATTAAACTAATAAGCCTTCAGTCTCTAGCGCTTAACCTAATTGTACAAATTGCTGTTGGTGGCCTAAGCTACTTAATGTTAATTAATATGCTAGATAAAAATTCAGTCAAAGAAGCTGTAGCCTTAGTGAGAAACAAAGGGAATTGATGGAATAGAGGCCACTAAAAAGGAATTTATTGTGCTTTCTGTTATCACTTGTATCCGCCATCCAGCAACCGCCAAAGATTTTGGGCGAGTTAATGAGTTATTACAAAAAACTATTAACTCATTACATAATCAAACAAATAAAAATTTTGAGCTGTTCATTGTCTGCAATCAAGGTTCTGAGTTTAATCTCAACACCTATGATATTAAAACTGACATGGTCTATGTTGACTTTCCACCAACAGAGCACATCGTAGTGGTCGATGAACAAAGCCAACAGGACAAATGGAATGCCTTTCGTAAAGACAAAGGCACTAAATGCCTAGCGGGATTAAACGCAGCCCTTAAAAATAAGCCTGAGTTTATTATGTTTGTTGATGGTGATGACTATTTACATAAAGGGCTTGTCGATTACGTTGATAAAAACAAAGAGAATTATGATGGGTTTATCATCGACAAAGGTTTTGGCTACAAATTAGGTAGTGATATTGCCTACGAAATCGAACCATTCAACCTATCCTGTGGCACTTGTAACATCTACCGAGCTGAACTCTTTTACCCTTATTTAGAGCAGGCCATATATACAAATCAACAAACGATCCTAAATAGTGTTGATGATTTTATGACCTATGAAATACTTGGCAGCCACAAGCACGCAAATGAGCTATTTCAACGCGAACACGCTAAATTCCAATACATTCCCTTCGCAGCCGCAATGTATATCATCGATAATGGAGAGAATGACAGCGGAATCAATCAGGTTACCTTTAAGGCAAGAACCTTAAATGCCGTAATCATTGAAGACTTTGCCTTACAAACTCAACCTAGCCTATTTTTCAAAAGATACTATGAATTGCTCAGCTATCGTTTCAAAGCAAAAATTAAAAAGAATAAAAACTCATTATTGGTTCGTAGCCTAGTTAATTTAAAACATCGATTACATTAAGCTCTACGGCCGAGCATCTTTAATACGGCTTTTAGCATCAACCAAGCAGTCTGGGGACGACAACGTAACCGTAAAGACAAAAACAACACCTTAAAAGCCTTTGCAGCTTGTTGATTCCACAGCAAATCTTTGCCCCAACTAAGGTAAATTTTTGCCTTTACTTGCTTGGCTAGAACTTGCCACTGCAGCTCTGAAGCAGGCTGTCGCTGTAAAAAACGATCCACTACCGTTAAGTTATCTTGATAGGATGACAGCAAACTCCCCAAACTCCCCTCTATATCGGCCTTCCATACCAAACTAGTTTGTAACAAGCCAATCGGTCCTTGCTCGGCTATTCGCAAATACAAATCGATGTCTTCTGCCGTTTTCAAGTCCTCATCAAAATAGCCGACCTGATTCAACACTTCTCGTCTCACCATAAATGAGGAGGTCACTAAATAAGGATGTAAAAAGACTTGTTGGAGATCTTTTGTGACTCGCTTGGATTGTTGCTCGACTTGCTGAGACAGCGTTTCTTCGTCAGCTTTATAAGAAGTTTCGGTATAACAAGCCACCCAATTCTCGCAAGTTCGCATTGCGGCAACCTGTTGCTCAAGCTTATATGGACGCCACAAATCATCAGCGTCGAGAAAGGCAACAAACTCACCTTTAGCTGCTTGAAGCCCAGTATTTCTTGCTTTTGAGGCACCAGCGTTTGACTGAGTAATCAGCTGCAAACACTCTGCATATGGCGCTAAACATTCAACGGTATTGTCACTGGAGCCATCGTTAACCACGATAATTTCGTAATCATCAAAACTCTGAGCAAGTACTGAATCAATCGCCTTATGGATGAAACTGGCAGAATTATAGGCGGGAATAATTACACTGACCGTCACTGTCATCTTTTGACCTGTCTCTAAGCTAATTATGAAGTTGCTCAAGGCTTTGATTGAGCCGAGTAAGCAAGTGGTTTTGCTGCTGCTCTTGACTCAATTCGCCTTGAACTTGGCGAGCCATATCAGTCAAGGTTCTACACACTTCCGTACGACGTCGACCGCTAGAATTACGCGGTTTAGGCTGATACCAATGTTTACCCAAGCCAAGATTCTGCAACTGTCGTTTAAGCTCATCTTTAGCTCCAGCGACCAGCCCTGAAGCATGATAAAAATAACTCGGCAATTGCAGCGGCTGATATGTCATGTTGACGGTGGATAACCAATCTTGCCATTTGTGACGATTAACATGCTCACCCAAAATTAAGGCTTTCCATGGCAAACGTAAAGCATCGGCTACAATTGCGCCATGCATGGCTTCAGTAAGCAATAAACGACATTTAGCCATTTCCGCAAACACCCGCTCCACCGACCATTCAGGAGAGATAAAACGCAATCCGCAAGCCTCAGCAATATTCTGCCAATCGGCGCTACGACAACTGAGATAATGTGGCATAAAACCAACGTCACCATTTAGCGAATGTTGCGGCTCCATCACATTGCGCAGCAATAAGGCTGAATCAGTCACCGCCAGCTGAGGGTCAAGATTTAAGGCTTTAGCACTGTAAGGGCCTCTTAAGGCATGCACTTTCCACTTGTCGGTCACCTGCGGCAATTGACCATAACCTACTCCAGAACCAACAATATGCAGCATTTTATCGTCAGGTAAGCGGTGATTAAGTAAGGTACCAATACCCACGAGCAGTGTAGATGAATCATCATCAATTAAATGGGGTACCAGTTTAGGCCACAGCCAGGGGTTAAGGTCATCACCAAAGTTGCCGACCTCATCCTTATAATAAAATAATTGCATCTTGTATTTAGTTCGTCCTTGTAATCTGCTGAGCAGAGTATTTCCCGCGATCGAGCCTATAAACCGACTTTTAAGGTAATGTACACGGCGATAATGACCGTCCAACTATATGCCATACTGCGCCACACCATTTTACCTGAAAACATCTCAATCAGACTGGGGCGCATTTTTAGCAGGCGAAAATGACTGGCCATTTGCATTCCCATAAAAATAAACAGCAACAGGGTAAATTGCCGACTAAGAAAGAAAGCCGTGACCATAAAGCCAATCATTGAGTAAAACAACGCTTTATTCAGGACCACTTCTTCACGGTATTGCTCAACCAGCGCTTCATCAGCTCGCTCGGTTTCAGACTCGTCATCGCTAAAGACATTAAACTGTTTCAAAATAGCGTAACCGACCAGCATATTCATCACCAGGGCTCCGCCCCACAAGCTATAACCAAGTACACCTAACTCACTGGCCACATGCACATAGGAGTTATGAGCAACGATACCGTGCCGGTCGATGAAGTTACCCATACCCACCCCAAACACCGGGTTATAAATGAGCATTTGAATACCGTCATACCAAGCATCTAAGCGCCCTGCCGCCGACGCTTCCGAGGAAGATAAGCCACCAAAAGAAGCAATTAATGTTGCCGCAATCGGCGCACTAAAGGCGGCAAACAGAATCAGCTTCGCCCCTGCATTATTAATTAGAAAATAAATTCCCACTACCGCCACGGTACCCAATAAAGTACCGCGAGAACCCGTCATATAAACGCCGTAACCTAGCGCTACAATCACCGCTAACATCAGCAGTTTCATCAGTTTGCCCCCCCTGCCAAAGAAGTAGGCGACAAAAGGCATATTCATTACCAAGAACATCCCCAAGTCATTAGGATCACTGAAGAAACCTAAATAGCTAATGCGCATTTCTTCTCGGCCCACAGTAATACTGCCACCGATACCCGCACCGTAACTGCCGTTAAAGCTAGACTGTTGAACATGGCCGTTATAAACCATGCCTAAGGCTGCTGCGATGCAGATCCACATCAGCATTCGCTGTCGCCCAGGAGAGTTGATCAACACGCTGTACAAAAAGAAGGGAATAATTGAGCTGACAAATAAGCGCTCGGCTTGAAAAATACCACCAGTGCCCCAGCCATTCAAAAAAGCCGAAATCATAATAATCGGCACCAAGCCCAACAACATATAGTGCTGAGCCCGCAGAGTAATTGGTCGTAGGGTAAATAAGGTGGCCACAAACGACAGCATCGCAAAGATTTTGATAAAGATATACTCCGATGTCGTCGGAGAAAACTCATGCGGGCGGATCAATACCGCAATACTGTATAAGCATAAAAAAAAGAAGGCCGCGGGTGCCGTTCTTGGTTTAATCGGAAGCGTTCTTCTAGCGCCGGGCGGTTTAGTTCTGTCTAGAGAACGTTGCTGACGAGCTTGAATAATACTCTCCTCCCTGGAGATCGAATCACATGCAAGGTGACTAAGTTTATCTCATCACAGCCAAATTGCGCCTTATAACTTTGACTTCGGCCACCCATCATAAAATCGTAACGTTTAGCCGGGCTATTTAAAATACTCCACACATGCAGCGCAAATCCCGGCGAGCACTCAGAATAACTTGGCTCCCAGCCGGATTGATAGAAATAGTCACTATCAGCACCGCGTAAATAGTAATTTAAAGCAATCGCTTGCTGCTGAACAAAAACACCGCTCATAGCTATCTGTTCTGGGTAATGGAGGCGAAATTGTTGATGAAACAACAGGAAGCGCGAGTCGGCAAAGGCCCCCAACTGTCCCAATTGCTGCCAGCGAGCTTGATGCATCGACACCAACTTAGGCCAGTACTGTTCAATTTCTTGATGCGAGAGCCACTTAAACTCAGCCTCCAGTTGCAACAGTTTCTTTTCACCCCGGCGCCATTTGGAACGAGCATTGCGACTAAGACGTTTAGTATTCCAATTAGCAACAGAGAGAGAATAGGCAGCGGATTGAGTCTCGCGATATTTCGGCCACTCAGTGATTAACTGATGTAAACGTCCCCCTTCAATCAAGGCCCTTACCCATAGCTCATCAAAACGTAGTGAGGCTAGCCATTGAGTGATGTAAGTCTTTGCTTGAGTCCAAAAGCCATGCTGTACTAACAATTCAGGGTATTCGGCAGCAAGTTCGGCCTGTTCAGGTTCACCCTGCCCCAGAAAATGCAAACGCCTTAGCTTAAACAACCCTCCCACTCGGCGAATATAAAAGGGCACTAACACCACCAACTTACCGTCTACAAAACCGGCTAAACAGTGCAGCTGGCAATGCTCATCCCAAAACTGAGTTGACCATAAACGCAGCCACTCAAGGCGATTAAATAAATGACTATTACAACTATCCGCTAGCTGTCGCCATTGAGCGGCCAAATCAAATAAGCCTTCTAGCTGAGAGATGTCTTGCCATTGGATGTTAGCACCAAGGTTGGTCACGCTGTGCTCAGCCACTAGAGTTCCTCAAGCAGAATGCGCCAGCCGTTGCTGAAGTGCAAAGTTGGTTTAAGCCTTTAGCAAGGTTAGCGAATAAAACCAGCATTGCGTTCAATGCTATGCCTTAGCTTTTGCTTGCTCAATATACCATGGCATCGCTAGCGTTAAGCCCTGGCCAATATTAAATTGTGGCGCATACCCTAACAGCGTTTGAGCCTTGCTGATATCGGCTCTGGAATGACGAACGTCACCCGCGCGAAAATCTCGATATTCTGGCTTAGCCGAACGCTCTACACCGTACTTGGCTAAGTTATCTCGTAGTAAATCATATAGCTGGGTTAAGGTGGTTTGGTCATTCAATGCCACATTAAACACCTCACTGGTGGTTAAACCCGCGGTCGCTGCCAAAATATTCATTTGCACTACGTTGTCAATAAAACAAAAGTCACGACTCGTTTCACCATCGCCGTTAATGAACACTTGCTCTTCATCAATCAAGGCAGCCGTCCATTTAGGAATAACCGCGGCGTATGCACCATTAGGGTCTTGGCGAGGCCCAAACACATTAAAGTAACGTAGGCCAATAGATGGGAACTGGTAGCTGCGATGAAAAACCGCACTATAGAGTTCATTTACGTATTTGGTTACCGCGTAAGGCGACAAGGGATTACCAATTTTATCCTCCACCTTTGGTAAGTCTGGATGATCACCATAAGTAGAGCTAGAAGCGGCATACACAAATGCTGAGACTTGTTGCTGTTTGGCTTCTTGTAAAACGTTTAAGAACCCTGAAATATTCACATCATTAGTGGTAATTGGGTCGTTAATCGAACGAGGCACAGAGCCCAAAGCTGCCTGATGTAACACATAATCACAATTACTCACTA
Source organism: Agarivorans sp. (assembly GCF_050295395.1). Lineage (NCBI taxonomy): Bacteria > Pseudomonadati > Pseudomonadota > Gammaproteobacteria > Alteromonadales > Alteromonadaceae > Agarivorans > Agarivorans sp. The sequence continues at coordinate 14,381 of NZ_JBNKPP010000092.1, read as the reverse complement.
AGGCTTTGCAGTCCTGCTGCTGGCGAATATCTCCTTCGATAAAGGTAAAGCGCTGCCATTGTTCTTCACTGACTAAGCTTTTAACTTCATCAAGGTTATATTGGTGGCCAGTAGCGAAATTATCTAGGCCTACCACTTGCTGGTCTAGCTTCAACAACGCTTCCAATAAATTAGAACCAATAAAGCCAGCCACACCTGAAATAGCCCAACGTTTGGGCTGTGTTTTTAACTGCTCACAAACCTGATTAAACCGTGTCACAAAGCGACTCCTTATAAACGCAGATCGCTCTCTTCAGCGGGCAATAGATATTTTAGGTCGTACAAAACATGCTCGGCTTTACCAAAAGCGCGGATCTGTTCAACCGACATTTCTTTAAACTGCTGATGTGCTACCGCTAAAATAATGGCATCGTAATGCCCTTGTTGTGGCACCTCCACCAAATCGATACCGTACTCTTCATGGCACTCGTGCTTATCAGCCCATGGGTCGTAGGTGTCCACCTGCACACCATAGTCGGCAAACTCATGCACAATATCGATGACCTTGGTATTACGGATATCAGGGCAATTCTCTTTGAAAGTTAGCCCCAAAATTAGAATTTTACTTTCTACTACCGAGATATTGCGTTTAACCATGGCTTTAATGCACTGCGACACCACATAACGGCCCATATTATCGTTAATACGCCGCCCCGCTAAAATCACTTCTGGGCGGTAACCAATAGACTCCGCCTTATGGGTTAAGTAATACGGATCAACGCCAATACAGTGGCCCCCAACCAAACCAGGCCGAAACGGTAAGAAGTTCCATTTAGTACCAGCGGCCTCGAGTACCGCTTCCGTATCAATACCCAAGCGGTTAAAGATCAACGCAAGCTCGTTGATTAGTGCAATATTGACATCGCGCTGCGTATTCTCAATCACCTTAGCAGCCTCAGCCACTTTAATGCTGCTAGCTTTATGGGTTCCTACTACCACAATTTCACCGTAAAGCTCATCAACAATAGTGGCTATTTCAGGTGTTGAACCGGAGGTGATTTTTTTGATGGTTGAAACACGGTGAGTTTTGTCGCCGGGGTTAATTCGCTCAGGGCTATATCCCACGTAGAAATCTTTATTAAACGTTAGTCCTGAATGTTTTTCCAAAACAGGTACACATTGCTCTTCTGTCGCGCCGGGATAAACCGTTGACTCATAAACCACGATATCATTGGCTTTAAGCACCTTCGCCACTGTTTCACTAGCGCGAATCAAAGGAGTGAGATCTGGCTGTTTATGCTCAGTGATTGGCGTAGGCACCGTCACAATAAACACATTACATTTGGCTAAATCTTCAATATTGGAGCTATAGGACATGTTGGCAGAAACAGCGTTTAACTCTTCACTGCTCACCTCTTGAGTGAGGTCTTGGCCTTGTTGCAATTCAGCAACTCGGTTTTGATTTATATCGAAACCAACCACACTACGTTTTTTAGCAAATTCAACTGCTAATGGCAGACCTACGTAGCCCAAGCCAATTACCGCAATACTCACGTCCATGTTTATGTCCATATCCAATTAAAAAACATTTTCTAACAACAATTAAACCGCATATTGAGACAGAAAGTAAGAGCCTAGATCGACTAAACAACAAATCACCTGACAAAGTAAGACAGCGGCTAAATTAAGCTGTATTATTTTAGTGTAATTTATCAATCCAACAAACAGGGACGAACATGAGAAATCGTAGGTTTGGAATGAAAAAAATGTTCCTCAGCACCGCCTTGGCCTTAGCCTTAAATGGCTGTGGTGGTGACAGTGCCCAAGAGCACTTAGCCAAAGCCAGCAACTACCTCAAAGACGACCAGCAAAACGCGGCCATTATCGAGTTAAAGAATGCGATTAAAAAGGATGCCAATCTCGCTCAAGCTCGGCTGGTACTTGGAAAAATATATCTAGAGCGAGGAAACTACCTCGCCGCTGCGAAAGAGCTTGAACGCGCCAAAGAATTAGGTGCAAATAAGCAACAATTGGCCCCTCTTCTTGCCAGAACTTATCTAAATCAGAGTCAGCCAGAGCAAATAGCCGAACTCATTGATAACAATCGCCCTTTTGACCTAGAAGTTGAAACAGAACTGTTGGCCATTCATGCCTTGTCATTATTTAGAAATGGGCAAATTGATGCCGCCCAGATGAGTTTAAACCAAGCACAGGAGCTAGGTTACGAAGGAACTTACTCCCGCATGGTGAAAGCCAGTTTATCTGCAGCCAACAGCGAGTTTAATACGGCGAACCAAACGCTAAAGCAACTTAGCCAAGAAGTACCTAACAACACTGATGTTTGGTTACTTAAAGGCCACTTAGATTCAATGTCTAACGACAATGCGGGAGCAATAGAGGCTTATCAAAAAGCCGTAGAACTCGCCCCGGAAGCAAGTCAATATACGCTTTATTTAGCGCAGGCTTTAATCAAAAACAAACAATTTTCCGAAGCCGAACCTTATTTAGATAGAATTTTACAAATAGCGCCCAATCATATGCTGAGCAATCAGCTAAAAGCTTATATTCGTTTTCAAAGTGAAGATTATGAGCAAGCTTTCAATATAGCTACCAAGGCCTTACAAAACGGGTCTCATAATACCGCCACTCAGCTTGTTGCTGGCGTATCGGCCTACAAACTACAGAAATACCAACAAGCGCTCACTCAACTTGAACGCATTATTAGCAAAGATCCGCAAAATGCTTTAGCGCAACGCCTATATGTAACAACCCAATTCAGAATTGGTCATCTAGATGATGCATTCAATCAACTCAATCAACAGAGTGTATCAGACCACCAAGATAGTGACTTTCTTAGCACCGTAAGCCTACAACTAAACCGTTTAGGACGAACCGAAGAAGCGCTACAAATAGCGGAAAAAGCGGCCAACTCTGGTGGTCTGTCAGAAAAAGCCAAGCTCGGCTTGCTCAAACTCAAACAAAATGACCCATCCGGTGTAACGCTGCTTCAACAAGTACTAGAAGAAAGCCCCAATCATGCTCAGGCCTTTTTGGGCTTACAAACCTATTATTATCAACAAGGGCAACAGCAACAGGTATTACAGGCCTTAGATGAGTGGTTAGCGAAGCACCCTAGCGAGCAAAGTGTGCTGTTATTCAAAGGCGCCATTCTTGAGCAACTAGAACGTTACGACGAAGCGCTAGCCAGTTACCAAGCAATCCTTAAAAATAACCCTGAAGATGTAATTGCACAGCTATTTAGCGCCTCAATTTATGCGCAAAAAGGTCAGCTAGACAAAGCTTATCAACTAGCCTTACAAGTAAAACAACAACAGCCCGATAACTTAAGAGCCTTTGAATTTTTATTAAATTTCGCCACCCAGCTAGACCGTCACCAAGAGGTAAAAACCTTAATTGATGAGCAACTAAAGGCCTCGCCAGATTCGATACTACTGATAGAGCAGCAAGCCCGCTACTTTCTATCAAATAAAGATCTCACCAACGCGATTGAACGACTCGAACAAATAAGCCCATTACAGCGCGATGACCGAGTATGGCAATTATTGGGCGACAGCTATCTAGAGGACGGTCAAACCGAACAAGCGGCAGTAACCTACCGAAGCTGGCTAGAGAACTCTCCCCTATCACTAGCAGCCTACATAAAGAACATCCACCAGTATGAGCTCAATGGTGAACTGACAGAAGCCATAAACTTAAGTGAACAAGCGGTAAAATTATTCAAAAATAATCAAAAACTGATTTTTGTACATTCGGTACTGCTACTCAAGGCAGGCCAAGCACAAGCTAGCCAAGAGGCATTAAATTTACTAAGCGCTCGCCAACAACAAACGCCAGCGGCTCTTCAGCAACAAGGTTATATCTATTTGGTTCAACAAAACTGGGATTCAGCTATAAATACTCTTGAAAAGTTGTATCAAAACTACCCAAGCACCCAAACGGCAAGCTTGTTAATTCGAGCTTATAAAGGCGCGGGTGACAATGCCAAAGCCATTGCTTTTATTGAAGCGGCAATAGAAAAATATCAAGATGCGGCTAACCCGCTTAAATTACAATTAGCTGAATTGCAAATGCAGGCTAACCCACAACAAGCCTTAGCCGAATACCAACAAATCCTTCAACAAGAGCCTAATAATATTATTGCGCTAAACAACTTGGCTTGGATTTATCATGATATGGGAAATTACGACGAGGCCTTAAGTTATGCCAAGCAAGCGCATCAGCTAAATCCCAACATCGCTCAAGTTAAAGATAGCTATGGCTACATGCTTCTAAAATCAGGTAATTCAGCCGAGGCTGCAACTGTTTTAGAGCAAAGTTACTTATTAAAAAATGACAATGAGATAGCTCTGCACTTAGTTGAAGCCCTAATTGCCAACCAACAAACACAAAAAGCCCAACAAGTATTAAACAACTTACAAGAACTTAACCCAGAACAGTTAAATAAAAAAGCAGAGCTAGAAGCCCTGCTTAACTAAGTATCCCAAACCAGTAACCTGCCTCAACTATGACGAGGCAGGTACAAGCCCTGCTCTTCAGACCAAGAGTATTGTTCTCTCAAACTAAGCAAATTAGGCACCTTATGATTGAAGCGAGAGGAATACATTTTCTTAATGTAATCATCGTTGTTATCGCTGTTTCTTGCAGCTAAACAGCCCTTTTCAACTTCTTTGTCAATGCTACTCATTAAAGCTTGAAAACCCACAGGTAAGCTACGGGTCAACATAGAAGCGCTAATGTAATAAGGTGCCCGCACACCATGGTAATCAATCGCCGGACCTAGTTGTTCAAACTTAATGCCTAAGAAGCTCATACTTCGGGCCAAGCGCGGTTCCATCATAACAAAAGCATGATGAGTACCAGCTCTTACCGCTAATGCGGCGATAGAAAGATACAGACCAATAGCTAAAAAAGGAAAGCAGCGAAGCTCTTCCTCAGAGTAAGTTTGTTCATTAATCGCACCCGCTGCAGCACCTTCAAACTGATCTGACTTACGACGGCGAAACTGAGGACGAACCGCTAAACGCGATATTTCACAGATTTCATTTCGAGCAAATTGCGAAGGATGAAATTTGGCGCCATCAATTGCTTTGGAGCAAAATTTTTCAATGGGCAATAACTCTTTACTATTTGAAGGAGAAACAATGCGTACACAACCCGCAAAACGAGAACTGGGTTTATGCTCTATCAGACAAAAACGTGAATACTCATCAAACTCATCCTGCTCCATCCCATTTTCACGGATCGGTTCAAAATTGAGTTCTTCGCAATATACATCATGACGGATCCGAAATGCTTCTTTTACAGTATCAGGCTCATAGGCCACTACGGGGCGTAAATACTCAGAAAAGTGCTGAGCAATTAACTTGGCCTCACGTTTAACCAACAGTGCAATACCTCCCCTTACTACGGCTCCAATATAGGGGTATGAGGCGAGATTTTTGACATATTTATTACGAATCATAATTGGCTCTCAAAGTTTGAAATTAATCAAAACACCAGATTCAAATTATTATTATTAGTTTAGATAGGTTTGATAAAAAAAGCGCAGACTGAGCTGCGCTTTTTTATTTCTATGCTACAGGTTAAGCAGCTATATTCATTACTATGCGCGGCGGCGAATAGACGCTAGACCTAACAAACCTAAACCAAAAATAGCTAATGTACCAGGTTCAGGAACACGCGCTGCAGAGATAGCAAAGCCAGCTTGCAACTCATTGGTTTTATCTTCTTCTGTTAAGAAGCCAATACATGTGAAGTTTGGTCCACAATCAACATCACCCAATACTTCTAGACCTTGAAGACGAGTAGTTAACGTATATTGATACTCATCATATCCAGGAATAGGAATAATAAAGCTATTACTTAAGTAAATGTCACCACCTACTTCCTGATAAGTCACTTCAGGACCTAATACCAAGGTAAATAAGTCAGCACAACCCGCAACGTTGATACCCGCTTCGCCCACTAAGGTGTCACCGTATTTACAAACACCGTTACCCGGAGTGTTATAAGTTTCTTCAAAAATAACACCAAACTGAAGTACCGGAGCAGGAAGCACTGGACCCACTACAGGAGCCGTTGGATTCAAGAACAAGCCATCGAATAGAGTGGCAGCAACTAACGTGTCACCCGTTACACCCCAGTTTTCATGGGTAAGGCCAGTACCAGAAACAAAGTCTAAAGCACCAACACCATCAACAACACTAGTAGTAACCGGACCCGATTGAGCATCATCAATAGCTAATGAACTTTGTTTCAAATCAGGGTTAACTGCGCCGTAAGGTTCGCCCCAGCTCAATGTTTTAGGAAGCTCACCACCAAACAACACATCAAAATCATCTAAGGTTGCCCCAGTGGCGTCGATACCTGTAGGGTCGATGGCATTAGGATCAGAAGTCCATTGATCAAAACCCGCTTCATTAGCGTAGGTCCAGTCGGTAATTAGAAAAGCGTTGGCTGAGATGCTTGCTACACTCAAGCCAGCCGCTAAACAAGTTAATTTAAATTTATTCATGTCACCCATCCATTTGGTCATCACTAGTCGAGATACAAGCCTAACAAAGCAATTGTAATGCCAACTTTAAAAATACTTATATATCAAATAGATAAAAAATAACAAATGGAAGCTTGTAATTGAAATGTAAAATAAATCGACACTACATTCAGCTGTGAGGGTCTGGCGCCCTCCTTTACCAAGATCACTTTAAAACAATCTTCTTCGCTATATTGAACATTAAACGCTGTAACGGATTTCGATTGCCCATAGGACGCCAAGTTTTCTTAAACCGATTGCGGTAAGCATCAAAGTGAATGCCATGCGGAGCGGTAATTAATTCCCCTCGATTCAACAATATTTTCAGCACATAAGTCCCCGCCACTCCACTGCAAAGCTTAACGGCCATCGGCATCGACGGTCCTTTCTTGGCATGAAAGTCTGCTTTGCTAGGATCGACTAAATAAGGCCGCTGTAACATGGCGGGCGATAGTCCAATTAGAAACTTAATGTACTGTTCATTCTCACTTTTGGCATCTTCAAAACGAAAATACTCTTCATAACTCATCCCCCCCGGCATAAAACAAAGAAAAGCACAGCCCATACCTAAAGGAGCAGCGGTCACTAAAGGAATATTTTTTTCTAAACACTTTTGAAATACTAATTTACGAGCTTCCAAAGCAAAGAAATCTAAGCTGTCTACGTAAACATCCACACCGTCTAAAAACTCATCGACATTATGCTCAAAAATGCCTTCAGGAAATGTTTTAACATCCGCTTGGGGATTAATATCTAAACAGACTTTTTCCATCACCTTGACCTTTGCCTGGCCAACGGTAGACATAAAAGCGCCAGCTTGGCGATTAAAATTATGCACTTCATAGTCATCAAAGTCCGAGATATGAAATTTGCCGATTCCAAGACGGGCTAAAGTGACAATATGTTCACTACCCACTCCTCCAGCACCAGCCATAGCCACTCGCTTGCCTTTAAGCTGTTGTTGTTCGGCATCTGTTACCCACCCAATATTTCTAGAAAAGGCATCTTGGTAATTAAAACTCATTGCTTAACATCCCTATCGTATTTGTCCGAGCTCTATGGTGAATTAAACTGCTCAAGCTAAACTAATTTGCCTTAGCTAGGGCGAAAAATTAAGATAAAAAACCGGCCCAAGGATAGCTTTCTATGAAAATCACCTTCGTTCTCTTCATTACATTAGTTACATCATTGTTTAGTGTAGAAGCTTCCAGCGCACTTGCTGATACAATTGAAAAGGTGAAACCCTCGATAGTGGGTATTGGCACCTATAATCGTTTGAATTCCCCTCGCGCCAATTTACGCGGCACCGGCTTTGTTATTTCAGAACATTTGGTGGCGACCAACGCTCATGTTTTACCAGAAAGCCTCAACCAGCAACAAAAAGAAAGGTTAGTTATATTTGTTGGACAGGGGCGTGCCCCTGAAATCCGCTTTGCTAGTGTAGTCGCTAACGATCAACAGCATGATTTAGCCATATTGAGAGTAGAAGGCCAAGCCATGCAACCTTTAACCCTATCCCAACAAAAGGTAAGGGAAGGAGAGCTATATGCTTTCACCGGCTTTCCCATTGGTGCCGTGCTTGGTCTCTATCCAGTTACTCACCGCGGTATCATTTCCAGCATTACACCCGTGGTGATCCCCGCGCGCAATGCCAATGAATTAAGCCTAGCCCAGCTAAAAAGACTGAAGTCACCCTATAATATTTACCAGTTGGATGCGACGGCTTATCCTGGAAACAGTGGCAGCCCGGTCTATCATCCGCAAAGCGGCGAAGTCATTGCGCTAATCAATAAAGTCTTTGTAAAAACCACCAAAGAAGCGGTGCTCTCTGATCCCAGCGCGATCAGTTATGCCATTCCAATTATTCATCTACGAGAATTACTGGCGACGTTAAAAAAGTAATCTACTTTTCATATACTTTACCAAGTAACAATCCTTCTAATCACATCTCTCAGCCAAGTTGTTATGAAACAGGCTTTTTATTCCCCAGCGTAAAAAACAAAAAACCCGCTGAATCAGCGGGTTAATGTATTTTCAACATTTCTTATTTTGTCTTAGTTCAAAACGGAATATCGTCGTCAAAATCCATTGGTGGTTCATTATACTGAGGAACCGGCTGCTGTTGAGGTGCTTGCTGTGGAGCAGGCTTCGCCGCAGGTTGAAAACCGCCTTGCTGTTGTGGTGCTGATTGCTGCTGCGGAGCTTGTTGTTGGAAGCCGCCTTGCTGAGCTTGTGGAGCCTGTTGTTGACCCCAATTACCTTGGCTTTGTTGCTGAGGTGCTCCACCCATTGTTTGGCCCTGGCCACCTTGACGACCACCCAACATTTGCATTACACCATTAAAGCCTTGTACGACTACTTCGGTGGAGTAACGGTCTTGGCCATTCTGATCCTGCCATTTACGTGTTTGTAATTGACCTTCAATATAAACCTGTGAACCTTTACGCAAGTATTCGCCAGCTACTTCAGCTAACTTGCCAAATAACACCACACGATGCCATTCAGTACGCTCTTTTTGTTCACCACTTTGCTTATCTCTCCAGCTTTCGGAAGTAGCAATAGTAATATTGGCGACGGCCCCTCCGTTTGGCATAAATCGAACTTCAGGATCTTGCCCTAAGTTACCAACCAAAATTACTTTATTAATGCCCCGAGTGGCCATGTATATCGCTCCTATATCTATCAGTTGTGGCGAGGAAGACCCGCTATCATACTAGTCTGCCCGCACCAAATCCAATGCTCTATTCAATTCAAATTCTTTTGCTTTTACTTTGAGGTATACAGTACGTTCGCTGGCAATCAGAACGGCTTCTACAACCCCCGGTAAAACCTGCAATTTTTTTAATAAACTGGCTGTTTGATCCATCGATGATAGCGTCAATGAATAACTTTTTATGCCACTTTGCGCACGCATTCCCCAACTCACCGCTATCCAACACAACAGCAAAACCGCGATAAATAGGCTTACCGCTAACGCGCCCGCCCACATATATAAGGCTCCAGCACTTGAGCCACCAATAAAGGCCCCTAAGAACTGACTGGTAGAAAATACCCCCAGTGCTGCGCCTTTATTTCCCGGAGGTGCAAGATTAGAAATAAGCGCCGGCAAACTCGCTTCCAAATAATTAAAGCCTGTGAAGAAAATAGTGAGCACTAGAGCCAATAACCATATCGAAGCATGCTCAGTTAGCAGCAAAACGTTGGCGAGTAACAACAAGCTTATGGCCAAAATAAAATATGCACGTTGTTGATTACGTTTGGCGGCAATAATTAACATAGGCACCATCAATACAAAAGAAATTAGTACCGCAGGCAAGTAAACGGCCCAATGATCTGCTGCCGCTAAGCCCGCTTCAACTAAGCGCAACGGAATAATCACAAACAGCGATGTCAGTACTAAATGTAGGGTAAAGACTCCCCAGTCTAACCTTAATAACTGAGGATGTTTCAATAGCTTCAGCATCTGTTGTGAGTTAGCACTCACCTCACTCTTAGGCGCTACGGATTGAGCATTAGGCACAATAAACTGCACCACTAACATGGCCAACAAAGACAGCCCGGCAATGAGCCAGAACAAGCCAGACAAACCTAATATCGCAGATATAACAGGGCCTAATACCAAGGACGCCGCAAAGGCTAAACCAATACTCACACCGATAAAAGCCATGACTTTAGCTCGCTGCGTTTCTCGGCTTAAGTCTGCAGCTAGAGCCATCACGGTACTGGCGATTGCGCCCATTCCTTGCAGTGCCCGACCCAACGCGACCCCGTAAATAGAGTCAGCCAAGGCCGCCACCACCGAACCCAGTGTGAAAATAGCTAAGCCTAAAAAAATAATCGGTTTTCGTCCAAAACGGTCCGATAGCCAGCCCATGGGAATTTGAAATAAAGCTTGACTTAAACCATACGCACCAATGGCAAAGCCCAACCACAAAGGAGAAAAGCCCTGCAAATGTTGCCCATATACCGCTAATACCGGCATTAGCATAAACAAACCCGCCATCCGCAAGGCAAACAGTAAAGCGAGAGAATAAGCGCCACGTTTTTCAGTTGGATTTAAACCGTCTTGCACAAACACAACCATCAAAAATTCATCAATTAAGAGCCGGTCATGCTAACACAAGCGATAAGCTGCAAACCAGCTTAAGATAGCTCTGCTTGAGTCACTTTCAGCTCAAGTTTGCACGGCGCATTTCCCGCAATAATGTGTAATACTGGGTGATTTACTGCAGCAGTGAACAGGTAATAATGGACAGTATCGATATTCGCGGAGCGCGCACTCACAACCTCAAAAATATTTCGCTGACTCTTCCTCGGGATAAGCTGATTGTTATCACGGGATTATCAGGCTCAGGCAAATCATCACTGGCATTTGACACCCTATATGCCGAGGGACAACGTCGTTACGTTGAATCGCTATCCGCCTACGCTAGACAGTTTCTTTCTCTTATGGAAAAGCCCGATGTCGACCATATTGAAGGACTGTCACCAGCCATTTCAATTGAGCAAAAGTCGACTTCTCATAATCCTCGCTCTACCGTAGGCACAATTACCGAAATCTACGATTATTTACGACTGCTTTATGCAAGGGTTGGCGAGCCTCGTTGTCCTCATCACCACCAACCACTGGCAGCTCAAACTATTAGCCAAATGGTGGACAAGGTGTTTGAGGAACCAGAAAATAGCAAGTTAATGCTTCTCGCACCGATTGTTCGAGACCGCAAAGGCGAGCATGTTAAAACCCTAGAAAATTTAGCCGCTCAAGGTTTTATTCGCGCCCGTATCGATGGAGAAGTCTGCGATCTTAGTGATCCTCCAGAATTGGAACTGCATAAAAAACATAACATTGAAGTGGTGATTGACCGCTTCAAGGTGAGGGCCAGTGAAGATCTGGCTCAACGTTTAGCCGAATCCTTTGAGACCGCCATAGAATTAGCCGAAGGCAGCGCCATTTTGGTAGATATGGATAGTGGCGAAACCCGTCATCTATTCTCTGCTAATTTTGCGTGTCCAGTATGTGGTTATAGCATGAGTGAGTTAGAACCACGGATCTTCTCTTTCAACAACCCTGCTGGCGCTTGTCCAACTTGTGATGGTTTAGGCGTGGATCAATTTTTCGACGACAACAAAGTCATTGTTAACTCGTCTTTAAGTTTATCAGGCGGGGCCATTCGAGGTTGGGACAAACGTAATTTCTACTACTATCAAATGCTCAAATCTTTAGCGGCACACTTTGACTTTGATTTAGAAGCACCCTTTGACAGTCTCGATGAAAAACACAAAAAAGTCATATTACAAGGTTCGGGGCGCACCAGCGTCGAGTTCAAATACATGAATGACCGTGGCGATGTCACTGTGCGCAAACATCCCTTTGAGGGCATCATTCCCAATATGCGTCGTCGCTACAAAGAGACCGAATCAAACGCTGTACGTGAGGAATTAGCCAAGTACATTAGCAATCAAGAATGTCCATCTTGTAGCGGCAGTCGCTTACGCGAAGAAGCACGTAATGTGTTTATTGGTAGCACCAACCTACCTGCAGTAAGCGGTAAATCCATTGGTGAAGCGATGGCCTTTTTTGAAGGCTTAAACCTCAGCGGCCAGCGAGCGCAAATTGCCGACAAGATCCTTAAAGAGATCTGTGAGCGTTTAAAATTCCTAATCAATGTTGGCTTAGATTACTTATCGTTGGATCGCAGTGCCGATACCTTATCAGGGGGCGAAGCCCAGCGTATTCGCCTAGCGAGTCAAATAGGCGCCGGTTTAGTAGGCGTAATGTACGTGCTTGATGAGCCCTCTATTGGCCTACACCAACGTGATAATGAGCGCTTACTCGCCACACTTAACCATCTGCGCGATCTTGGTAATACCGTCATCGTGGTAGAACACGACGAAGATGCCATTCGCGCCGCCGACTTCATCGTAGACATTGGTCCAGGAGCGGGCGTACATGGCGGAGAGGTAGTTGCTCAAGGTTCGTTAGCAGAAATACTGGCTTCCTCCACCTCCTTAACAGGCCAATACTTATCAGGGACGAGAAGCATCAGAGTGCCCGAAAAACGCCATTCGGCCGGTGACGACTGGCTGCAGATCTTCGGTGCTAGCGGCAATAATTTAAAACAAGTGGACCTTAGCCTACCGCTTGGACTACTCAGCTGTATTACTGGAGTATCGGGTAGCGGAAAGTCCACACTGATCAATGACACCTTATACAAGATTGCTCAAAAAGAACTGAACGGCGCAGCTGGCGAGAATATCGCTCCCTATAGCAGCGTAGCGGGTTTAGATAAGCTCGATAAAGTTGTCGATATTGATCAAAGCCCTATTGGCCGAACCCCTCGCTCTAATCCAGCTACCTACACCGGAATTTTTACTCCAATCCGCGAATTGTTTGCGGCAACTCAAGAATCTCGTTCACGTGGCTATAAACCAGGCCGATTTAGTTTTAACGTAAAAGGTGGTCGCTGTGAGGCCTGTCAGGGTGATGGGGTAATCAAGGTGGAAATGCATTTCTTACCAGACGTTTATGTTCCCTGCGATGTGTGTAAAGGTAAACGCTATAACCGCGAGACTTTAGAAATAAAATATAAAGGCAAGAGCATTCATCAAGTATTAGAAATGACGGTTGAAGAAGCTCGGCCATTTTTTGATGCTGTCCCCGCGATCGCCCGAAAACTACAAACTCTGATTGATGTGGGTCTTACTTATATCAAATTGGGTCAATCGGCCACCACTTTATCCGGTGGCGAGGCACAGCGAGTTAAACTGGCACGCGAGCTCAGTAAAAGAGATACCGGTCAAACCTTATATATTTTGGATGAGCCAACAACAGGCTTGCACTTCCACGATATTGAATTGCTGTTACAAGTGATTCACCGCTTACGTGACCATGGCAATACTGTGGTAGTGATAGAACACAATTTGGATGTGATAAAAACGGCGGACTGGATTGTCGACCTAGGCCCCGAAGGCGGTAAAGGCGGAGGAGAAATTTTATTCTCAGGGACTCCCGAAGAGCTACTCAAAGAAGCCCGCTCGCACACCGCCCGCTTCCTAAAACCATTGCTAAGTTAATAAAGAAGGCGGCAATGCCGCCTCTTTCATTTCAACTTGATATATTTCTATTCAACCCAGCTTTAACATAGAAAGCTGGTTTACTAAGCGCTGGTACTTTCAAGCAATAAAAAAGCCCTGCTCATTGAGCAGGGCTTAGTATTGGAAGCCTGGCGGTGACCTACTTTCACATGGGGAAACCCCACACTATCATCGGCGCAGTTGCGTTTCACTTCTGAGTTCGGCATGGGATCAGGTGGTTCCACAACGCTATTGCCACCAGGCAAAAACTTGTTGTTCTTTAACATTCAAAAAAGCTGACTATCTCATGAGCACTTACAAGCATTCATGGTTCTAAATAAGGTTTAGCAACACTTAGGTGTTGTATGGTTAAGCCTCACGGGTAATTAGTATTGGTTAGCTCAACGCCTCACAGCGCTTACACACCCAACCTATCAACGTTGTAGTCTCCAACGGCCCTTCAGAGGACTTAAAGTCCTAGTGAGAATTAATCTCGAGGCCTGCTTCCCGCTTAGATGCTTTCAGCGGTTATCAGTTCCGAACGTAGCTACTGGGCAATGCCATTGGCATGACAACCCAAACACCAGCGGTTCGTCCACTCCGGTCCTCTCGTACTAGGAGCAGCTCCCCTCAATTCTCAAACGCCCACGGCAGATAGGGACCGAACTGTCTCACGACGTTCTAAACCCAGCTCGCGTACCACTTTAAATGGCGAACAGCCATACCCTTGGGACCGACTTCAGCCCCAGGATGTGATGAGCCGACATCGAGGTGC
>NZ_JBNKPP010000091.1:0-17668 GCF_050295395.1 Agarivorans sp. | reverse complement strand
TCCAATACTTTTAGCGTGAGCTGGGTATGGTAGGTACCGTTTTGTGTGGTGACATGTACCCCGCTAATATCGCTGGAGGCATATTCTATGTCTTCGAGGCGAACTAGTTTAACGCGTTGTTGGAAGTAACAAGGAATGAGTTTAAGTTCTTGTCCTTTTAACATATTTTGGTAGCTATGCTGCGCTGGTGCTTCGCTGTTGTCGTTGCGAGCAAGGCGCTCGTGTAAGCGCTGAATGGACTTATTCAGGCGTTGTTTATTGATGGGTTTTAGCAGGTAGTCTACGGCGTTTTGCTCAAAGGCATCTAGCGCGAACTGGTCGTAAGCGGTAACAAAGACAATCGCCGGCGCATTTTCGCTATCCAGCATGTTGGCCAGTTCTAAGCCGCTCACTTGTGGCATTTCTATGTCTAAAAAGAGAATGTCGGGTTGTAATAGTTTGAGGTTTTTTAAACACTCAATGGCATTACCAAATTGGGCTACGACTTCAAGCTCTGGGTAAGCTTGAAGCATTTCAAACAGTTCTTCGCGGGCTAGCGGTTCATCGTCAACGATGACGGCTCTCATGGCTTTGGCTCTCTCGGTAGTGAAATAATCACGCGGGTATATTGGTTTAATTGGCATTCTATGCTTAAACCATAGTGGCTACCAAAGGCATTACGCAAGCGGGTATCTACAATGTGCATGCCCAAGCCTTCGTGGGTGGCTTGGTCGGGTTGTTCATATAAACCGGCGTTGTCTTCTACCACTAACTGCTTAATGCCATTGTGTACTCGGCTGTAAATGGTGATTTCGCCTGTCTCCAGCAAATGTGCGGTGCCATGTTTAATGGCGTTTTCTACTAGAGGTTGCAGGGTAAAGGTGGGCAGTTCCAGTTGTAAAAAGTCTTCGGCAATATCTTGCTTAATCACTAAGCGGTCGGCGAAACGCACTTGCTCAATGTGTAAGTAAGCATTCACATGTTCTAGCTCGGCGCTGAGACGCGAGGTTTGTTGGTTGCGTTTGAGGTTAATTCGTAAAAATAAAGCTAAATCGGCGATCAGTTGTCGGGCAGCGTTGGCGTCGCGCTTGACCACGGCGCTAATGGTATTGAGGGCATTGAATAAAAAGTGCGGGTTAATTTGGGCTCGGGCTAGTTTCAATTCTGCTTCGGTGAGCAATTGCTGTTGATGTTGAACGTGGCTTTCTCTGACTTGTTCGGCAATCACTTTGGCGATCCCTTCACCTAGTGTGCGGTTAATATGCAGGAACAAGCGGCGTTTAGATTCGTAAAGTTTAACCGTGCCTATTACTTCATTTTCGCTGCCCCTAATTGGCACCACTAAGGAGGAACCTAAAGGGCATTTGTCACTGGAACTACAGTGGTAGGGTTCTTCAACGCCGTCGGCGAAGACCACCTTGTTTTCGTTAATCGCCTGATGGGTTTGTTTGGAGGCGATAGGGCGGTTGACCTTGTGGTGATCTTCCCCCAAGCCGGTAAAAGCTAATACTTGCTGAGTATCGGTGATGGCTACCGCCGATACGCCGGTTTCTTCACGAATGATGTTGGCAATGCGAATGGCGTCGGCTTGCTTAAAACCATCATGAAAGGTGCCTACCATGCGCTGGGCTAAATTTAAGGCTTTGGCCGAAGAGTGGCTGGTAAATTTGTCGTAGAGGTGGCGTCTATCGCGGATCATCATCATGAACAGCGCCGCGCCAATCGAGTTGGCGGTGAGCATTGGCAGTGCTATTACCTCAACTAAGTTGAGCGCCTGTTCAAAGGGCTTAGCAATGAGCAAAATCAGCAGCATTTGCAAGGCTTCGGCGATGAGGGTAGCAACTAAGGCAATAGAAGGGGAAAAAAGGTGCTCATTGTGTCGGCTGCGGCGGCGGATCCACAGGTGGAAAAGCCCTCCAACTAAACCCTCAAGGGTGGTTGATATGGCGCAAGCTAAATCGGTAAAACCGCCCATGAAATAGCGGTGAATGCCGCCGGTAAAGCCGACGAGGACTCCCACCACAGGCCCACCAAGTAGCCCGCCTAAAACGGCCCCCACCGCTCGGGTATTGGCAATGGCATCGTCGATGGCTAAACCAAAGTAGGTGCCTAAAATACAAAAGCCGGAAAACAAGCAATAGAGGACGAAGGTATTGGGTAAGCGTGGTGACAAATTGCTTAGTGGTAAAAAGGCCGGAGTTTTGCTTAACAAGTAGGCAATAACCAGAAAAACACTCATTTGCTGAGCTAAAGATAATAACAGGGAAAAATCACTCAAAATCATCAGCTATTAAAGCCTCGCAAGTTGGCGAAAGGAAATCTGGTATTCAAGCTAGATGGCAGCATATTAGCATACTGTTTCTGGCAACTAATAGGACTTAACAAAAGCCCGCCCAGTGCTGTTAACATGCTGGTAACGCTTGACTGCTTGCAAAAGCCGCTATCACTGGTATTGTGGTCGGTTTCTATAATAATTAATCCCATTTAGGGAAAGGAAAAGTGTGGTGACAGTCACCGCCGGAGTATAAAGAGCAAATGCAAAACGATCCTATTAATGATATTCATATCACCTCAGAACAAATATTAATTACCCCAGAGCAATTACGTCAAAAGCTACCAGCCTCTAAAGAAGCTTTAGATTTTGTACTGCAATCGCGTAAAACCATTGCCGATATTTGTCATCATCGTGACTCCCGTTTGTTGGTGATCACCGGTCCTTGTTCAATTCATGACTTAGAGCAAGCCAAAGAGTACGCCACGCGCCTGAAAAAACTACACGACCAGTATAGTGATCGCTTATTTATTGTTATGCGGGTTTATTTTGAAAAACCACGTACCACCGTGGGCTGGAAAGGCTTTATCAATGACCCGCACATGGATAACTCTTTTGACGTAGAGACCGGTTTGCATAACGCTCGTGAACTGCTTACTTGGACAGCCGAATTAGGTTTGCCTGTAGCCACCGAAGCCTTAGACCCAATTAGCCCGCAATACTTGTCTGAGCTTTTCTCTTGGGCGGCGATTGGTGCACGTACTACCGAATCACAAACTCACCGTGAAATGGCCAGTGGTTTGTCTATGCCGGTGGGCTTTAAAAATGGTACCGACGGCAACCTTGGCACCGCGATTAATGCGATGCAGTCTGCGGCTTCTTCGCACCGTTTTATGGGGATTAACCAGCAAGGTCAAGTTGCCTTATTACAAACTCAGGGTAACCCTGACGGCCACGTGATCCTTCGTGGTGGCAAGCAACCTAACTACGATTCTGTGAACGTTGCTTTGGCAGAACAAGCTATGCAAAAAGCTGGTTTAGAGCCTAAGTTGGTGGTGGATTGTAGCCATGCTAACTCTAGCAAAAATCATGAATTACAACCGCTAGTGGCTGATAACGTGATTAACCAAATTGAAGAAGGCAACAAATCTATTATTGGTTTAATGTTAGAAAGTAACTTGGAAGCGGGTAATCAGCCTAGCGAAGCGCCTAAGTCAGACTTGAAATATGGTGTATCGGTCACCGATGCCTGTATCGATTGGAACACTACCGCGACATTGATTGATAAAATGTACAATGATCTTGGTGATTGCTTAACTGCGCGTTTAGCTTAATTAATACGGAAGAAACATGGTTCAAGCCCTTAATCATTTGCGTGACCAAATTGATGAAGTTGATCAACAACTTCTCGATCTATTGCAGCAACGAATCAAGTTGGTACATAAGGTTGGTGAAGTTAAGAATCAACATGGTCTGCCGATTTATGCTCCCGAACGAGAAGCTGCAATGTTGGCTAAACGTCGGGCTGAAGCAGAAAGCAAAGGTGTGCCTCCAGCCTTAATTGAAGATGTATTGCGTAGAGTGATGCGTGAATCTTATACCAGCGAAAAAGACAGTGGTTTTAAAACCATTAATCCTGAGCTGGGTAATATCGTGGTGATTGGTGGCCGTGGCCAATTGGGGCGTTTGTTTGTGCAAATGTTCCGTTTGTCTGGTTATCAGGTAGACGTTATCGGTAAAGAAGATTGGCAGCAGGCACCAGAGCTGTTTGCTAATGCGGGTTTGGTATTGGTGTCGGTACCGATTAATCTCACCGAGCAGATCATTGCCCGTTTGGATCAGCTGCCAGAAAACTGCATCCTTGCCGATATCACCAGTATCAAGGCAGCGCCTTTGAGTAAAATGCTGGCGGTGCACAAAGGTCCAGTGGTGGGGCTACATCCTATGTTTGGTCCTGATGTACCTAGCCTAGCCAAGCAAGTGATTGTGTATGCTGATGGCCGTGGCAGCGAGCAATATCAATGGTTGCTGCAACAAATGGCGATTTGGGGCGCGCGTTTACATCCGGTTGATGCCGAGAGTCACGACAAGGCTATGACGCTCATCCAGTCGTTGCGCCACTTCACCTCCTTTGCTTATGGTGTGCATTTGGCGCAAGAAGAGGCCGATTTGGAGCTGTTGCTTGATTTAAGCTCACCGATTTATCGTCTTGAATTAGCCATGGTGGGGCGTTTGTTTGCTCAGTCTCCCTACTTGTATGCCGATATTATTATGGCCTCTGAGCAGAGTAAGGCCATGATTAAACGCTACCATAACAACTTTGGTGAGCTGCTCAAGTTGCTGGAAAATGAAGATAAACAGGGCTTCATTCAAGCCTTTGAGCGCGTTAGTGATTGGTTTGGCGAATACTCAGAAGAGTTCTTAAAAGAAAGCCGAGGCTTGCTACAACAGGCCAATGATAGCCGCCGAGCTTAGTTTCTTTAAGTCAAAGATTAATTAGCCAGTCCTTTGTGACTGGCTTTTTTATGCCTCAGGCTGCAGCTTAGGCGCTTTGGGCTGCTTCTAGTTGCTGTTTTAGCCAGGCTAAAGCTTGAATCCTATCGTCAAAAATTTTCAGCCTTTCACCGGCTTGCAGATAGATTTGACTGAGATGCCATTTGGCCATGTCGGGAACACTGGCGTGAGTAAGAATTAGTGCGGTGGCGACTCGACCTCGCTGCTTTTCTTTTTTTATCCAGCCTACCAGTTGCTCGGCGGCATCTTCGGTATAAAAGGCTTCGCCATGAAAGGTGGCCAGCACCGCCCATGGTGAATCTAAAAGTTGATTGAGAATGGGGGCAGCGGCGGAGCCACTTTGCTTCATTTGTTCGAGGTTCCAAGGGCCGGTGCCCTCTAGTTCCATGATATTTCCAGTAATGGAAAATGTTACAGTGCCGTGAGCTTCACGCAATGCCTTCTCCTAATTAACTACTCGATGTTTAAGAGTTGGGAAATAACAAACTAGCTTGCGCCTCAGTTTTAGGCAAGGCTTTAGCTTAAAAATCGCTATGCCAAGCACAGTGATTTTTAAACCGGGGGCACGGCGTTGCAGCTTGTTTGCCTTGTTTCCCATAAGCAAGCCCTTGGAATGAAGAAAAACTACTTATTTCGCATTTTCATTGCGACTAACTATGTTTATTCCCGTGTTTATTGGTTAAAATTGCGCGTTTTTAGTACTTCGAGGCAGGTCATTGCAAGATGTTTGAAATTAATTCGGTGAATAACACTTTAGCGGATATAAAAGAGCGCACAGAAGTGCTCCGGGGGTATCTTTGACTACGCTGCCAAAGCAGAGCAGTTAGAAGAAGTGAGTCGCGAATTAGAACAACCAGAAATTTGGAATGATCCAGCGCGAGCGCAAGCCTTAGGTAAAGAACGCTCAGCCTTAGAACAGGTAGTCAATACCATCGACCAACTCACCCAAGGCATAGAAGATGTCGCCGGTTTAATTGAGTTAGCTGTGGAAGAAGAGGACCAGGAAACATTTGACGAGGCCCAAGCCGAGGCAGAAGAACTGGTGAAACAGTTAGAGAAACTTGAGTTTCGCCGCATGTTCTCGGGTGAGATGGACGATAGTGATTGTTACATCGACATTCAATCGGGTTCCGGCGGCACTGAAGCGCAAGATTGGGCCAATATGATGCTACGCATGTACTTACGTTGGTGTGAGGCGCATCAGTTTAAGGCAGAGATAGTCGAACTCTCCGAAGGCGAAGTCGCGGGCATTAAGGGGGCCACCATTAAGGTAACGGGCGAATACGCCTATGGCTGGTTGCGCACTGAAACCGGGGTGCATCGTTTGGTGCGTAAGTCTCCTTTTGATTCGGGCGGGCGGCGCCATACTTCATTTGCTTCGGCGTTTATTTACCCTGAAATTGATGACAGTATCGAAGTTGATATCGACCCGAGTGATTTACGTATCGATGTATATCGGGCCTCGGGAGCGGGTGGACAGCACGTAAACCGCACTGAGTCGGCGGTACGGATCACCCACTTGCCCACCAACACGGTGGTGCAGTGCCAAAATGACCGTTCGCAACACAAGAATAAAGATCAAGCAATGAAGCAGCTTAAAGCCAAATTGTTTGAGCTAGAATTGCAAAAGCAAAATGCAGAAAAACAAGCTGCGGAAGATAACAAGTCGGACATTGGCTGGGGCAGCCAAATCCGTTCTTACGTACTTGATGATTCACGTATTAAAGACCTGCGTACTGGCGTTGAGAATCGTAATACTCAAGCAGTACTAGATGGTGATTTAGATAAATTTATAGAAGCTAGCCTTAAATCAGGGCTGTAACGAGCAAGGTTTTCACATGTCGGAACAAACAGAACAAAGTCTGGAACAAGTAGCACAAGAAGAAAATAAACTGATTGCAGAGCGTCGCGCTAAGTTAGATAAGATCCGCGAAACTTGCTCGGCCAACGGCCATCCCAACGATTTTAAACGTGAGCACCTAGCAAACGATTTACAGCAACAGTTTGGTGAACAGAGCAAAGAAGAGCTGGAAGCTGCGGCAAATGTGGTGAGCATTGCTGGCCGTATCATGGCTAAACGTGGCCCCTTCTTGGTGATTCAAGATGTGTCTGGGCGCATTCAGGCCTATGCCTCTAAAGCGGTACAACAAGAGCTAAAAGACATTGGTGGCTTAGATATTGGCGATATTATCGGGGTGAAAGGTGCCTTGCATAAGTCTGGTAAAGGCGATCTTTACGTGAATATGGACGAGTACAGCTTACTAACTAAAGCGCTACGCCCTTTGCCTGAAAAATTCCATGGTTTAACCGACCAAGAACAACGTTACCGTCAGCGTTACGTTGATTTGATCATGAACGAAGAATCTCGTAACACCTTTATTATTCGTTCGAAGATCATTAACGCGATTCGTCAGTTCATGACTCAACGTGACTTTATGGAAGTGGAAACGCCAATGATGCAGGTGATTCCTGGTGGCGCGTCGGCGCGTCCGTTCATTACTCACCATAATGCTCTAGACCAAGAAATGTTTTTGCGGATTGCCCCAGAGCTTTACTTGAAACGTTTGGTTGTGGGTGGTTTTGAGCGAGTCTTTGAGATTAACCGTAACTTCCGTAACGAGGGTTTATCTCCTCGCCACAATCCAGAATTCACTATGATGGAATTCTACATGGCTTACGCGACCTTTGAAGATCTTATGGATTTGACTGAGGAAATGCTGCGCAGCGTGACTGAACAAGTGTTGGGTAGCTCAATCGTCACCTACGGTGAAGAGCAATTTGACTTTGGCAGCGCTTATAAACGTATTTCGATGAAGCAGTCGGTATTGGATTACAACCCTGAAGTGACCGAGGACCAACTAGCCACCCTTGAGAAGGCGAGCGAAGTAGCTAAAGACCTAGGCATTGAAGTGCAAGCTAGCTGGGGGCTAGGTAAGGTGATTACCGAGATCTTCGAAGCAACGGTCGAGCACCGTTTGATTCAACCGACCTTTATTACCGAGTATCCAGCAGAGGTGTCGCCACTGGCTCGTCGTAACGATAAAGACCCATTCATCACTGACCGCTTCGAGTTCTTTGTGGGCGGGCGAGAAATTGCTAATGGTTTCTCTGAGTTGAATGACGCTCATGACCAAGACCAACGCTTTAAAGACCAGGTTTCTCAAAAAGATGCTGGTGATGATGAAGCCATGTTCTATGACGCTGACTACATCACCGCCTTAGAGCACGGTTTGGCGCCTACTGCTGGTCAGGGCATTGGTATTGACCGCCTAGTGATGTTATTTACCAATAGCCACACTATTCGTGATGTGATCTTGTTCCCGGCGATGCGCCCTCAAGCATAACTGTTTTGTCGCTAACAATTTAAAAGCCACTCCCTCATGGTGAGTGGCTTTTTTTTATCTTATCTGCGTATAGTGACTAGATGGGTGAGGGCAACTCACTTTGGTTTATACGGAGAAGGATGATGAAAATGATGTTGTTGGTGGTGGGAGTAGTGATAGCGGCGATGTCTGGAGTGACGGTTTATCAAAACCTAACGCCACCGAATAACTTAGGGCTTCACCATGGGCGATTAGCGGCTTTAGCCAGCACTCCCAATGGAGTATCGAGTATGGCCGATAATAGTGATAAGAGAGTGGAGCCTTTAAACTTTAAAGCCGACTTAAAGGCGACTCAGTTAGCCGCCTTACGTGCCTTCGCTCACATGCCTAACAATCAAATAATAGAGCGTAATGAACGCTATGTTCACGCTGTGTTTTTTAGTCCACGCATGGGCTTTAGAGATGATGTTGAATTGTATTTTGACCAACAAAATCAAGTGCTGCATTACCGTTCGCAATCACGTGTAGGCTACTCAGACATGGGGGTGAATAAACAGCGCTACCAGCGCTTTGCTGAGTTGTATGCAGAAGCACCTTAGATTTTGTGGCTGTGCTTGCAGCTTCAAGCTTTGCTGTAAACTAAAGCGTGACCCACTATTCAAAAGTATTTATTAGTGTTTGCTAATCTCCTTGGTTGACCTAAGTTGAGATTATCTTAGCTAAAAGTTGAGTTTGATGAGAACACTGCTGTTTATCTGTTTAGTCGGGCTGTTTAGCCTTAGTAGTTATGCCGAATCGGCAAAGCCACGTTATTTAGTGGTGCCTAAGAGTGTTAATTCCCCTTATTTTGACGAGGTTGAGCGTGGTTGCATCGCGGCTGCCAAGGAGTTAGCCGTAGAGTGTTTATATGTGGGCTCTTATGAGGCCGATGCGCGCTTTCAAGACCGTATTATCGCCGAGCGTCTTAGTGAACACATAGATGGTATTGCGGTGTCAGTGATTAATTCTCGCGTGTTAGTTAACCGTAGTATGTTATTAGCTGCCAAGCAATCTGTTCCGGTGGTGACCTTTGATTCGGATTTTTCGGCAAAGGTATTGGCTCAAAATCCGGCCTTGCGGGCCAGTTACATCGGTAGTGATAATTTTCAGTTCGGCTTTCAGTTGGGATTATTAGCGAAGCGCTTTAAACCCGAAGGTGGGATTTTTTGTGTATTGTCGGGCCATCGCGCGGCCAGTAATATGCAGCAGCGCTTGGCTGGTTTGTATGCGGCTTTAGGCCCTCA
This sequence comes from Agarivorans sp., assembly GCF_050295395.1. Lineage (NCBI taxonomy): Bacteria > Pseudomonadati > Pseudomonadota > Gammaproteobacteria > Alteromonadales > Alteromonadaceae > Agarivorans > Agarivorans sp. The sequence continues at coordinate 8,297 of NZ_JBNKPP010000091.1, read as the reverse complement.
AAACTCGGAAAACAGTAGCTGGGAGGAACATTCTCGCTGCCCGATTTATTCCGATGATGATGCCGAGCGGGCTTTATCTAACCTGGAAAAAATGATGCGTTTACACGTGTATGCGCCAGAGCTACTGGATGTTTTGATTAACTTAGGTACAGGAGCGCAAAGCGAAGTTTTAAAATATAGCGATGAGGTGGGGCGCTATCAGGATGTCATCGATAGCCAGCAGTTAGTGCTGTTGTTTGGTGATACTTTACCTTCGCAAAAAAAATTATTGGAGGCGGATTTAGCGCATGGCAACGTAGGCCAGCGACCTTACGACATGGGCTATCAGGCCATTTATACCTTGCATGCTCTGAATCAGGGTAAGCCGGTTCAGCCGATCATTTATACGCCACTGGAGGTGTGTGTGGCGGGCAAACAACCGCTTTGTCAGTGAGCTTGCCGCGTCGTGAAGACGTGCAACGCGCTGCTTGATTTTGTTATGTTTGTCCGTAATCGCTCAAACTAATGGGCTGCCAGCAATTCCTAAAGGCGTATGCTTATTTCAACTCTGTTAGCGAGAGGTTAAGTTTTTAGTTAGTTGAGTCAGTCCTTTCGCTAGTTTCAGGTAACTATTCATTTGCATCAACACTTATGCTCGCAGAGCGGCTGCTGCTTCTGTGCGTTTGGTGGCGCTCTCGAAAAAAATAGATATTAGTTAGCGATTTTTCTTGTAAGTTTTTGAATTAATATTATTTATGTGTAAGGTGAAAGCTGATTCACGGTCATGGATAGGCCAATGGTAGAGCCATTAATACTGAGTAAACATTTAGCCAAAAGTTTAGGCCACTCGCATTTACGCATTGCGGGAGAGTATTGGCATCTTAGCGAAATATTGCAGTTGCAAGCCTTGTTGTTTGAGCATGCGCCGGTTCTTAATGAAGGTTTGGTGTGGTGGGCTAAATGTGTGTCCTTACTCGACCGAAGTGTCTATGTAGAGCTGCAAGAGCAAGCGGAAGGTGTGAGTTTAAGTTTACGCTGCCGTGAACAACATAGTGCTCCGTCGTGGGCAGAGAACTTACTCGCTCACTTATACCAACAGTTACAGCAGCGCTGTGAAGCCAGTCAGGTTAATTTGTTGAACGCGCAAAGTTTGTGGCTTGCTGAAGCGGCCCGCAGTTTAAGCTTGGCACAGCAGAGCGAATTACATCATCTCGCCAAGAAGGTCTTGGTGTTACTCATGCATCAGTCGATTGAGCGTCCCGATCTGCAAACCCAATTGAGGCGGAGCATTCAAGCGGGTATTGAACAGCCCTTAAATATTGCCGGTGTGGCTAAACAACTGGGCTTGTCTACGCGCACTCTCCAGCGGCGGCTGAATGCTAAACAACTGAATTTCAGCCAATTGGTAGAAGATGAGAAGAAAACGCTGGCCTTAAATCTATTGGCAGACACCAATTTGCCGGTTGCGCAGATTGCACTGCGTTTGGGTTATGATGACCCAGCCAATTTTCATCGCTCGTTTCGCCGTTGGTTTAGTTTTAAGCCCAGTGCTTATCGTCGTCAGTGCCAACAGAACCGTGTTCAATCAAAACAAATGCCGGTGCGCTTGCATTATGCCCGCGGGCCAATTGGCCAACCGGGCGAACTACATACTCAAGAAGGCCAAGTTTGGTTGGAAGTAGATAATATCGCCTTTGAAAAAGTAGTGAGTGTTGAGTGTAAAGATCATGATGGCATTTGGCGCCATTACCCCGCCTTTTTTAACGATTTTTTGGCCGAAGGCACTGAGCTTTGGTCCACGGCGAACTTACCCGTGGCACAGCCTCTGCGCTTTCGCTTGCGCTACGAAGTAGACGGCGAGAGCTACGTAAATGACAATCAGCAGCAAGACTATTTAGTGACGCAGCGCCTATTGCTCGGGGCACCTAGCTATATTGTGCCTACCCTGAATATGATTAAGATCGGTTTTGCTTACCAACTGTTTATTGAGTTGGCCTGTCGTTTAGAGGGGGTCGCGCAAATCCTTTGTTATGTTGATGAGCTGCAACAGCCCTTGGCCTTGCAACAGGTGAGTAGCAACTCTCATTACTCTATGTGGAGTTTGTCGAGCCCCTTTCCTACATTAGCAAAACGTTGCAGCTTTCGCTTATATGATGCGCAGAGCCAAGAGCTGGCGATTCAGCACTACCCTCAATACTATCAATTTGTGCCGCCACTGGCTTAATCGAGCGTTGTTGCTAGGCTGAGCTGAATTAAAAACGTTGCCTTGCTCACAGCTTGGATTGGGTGGCGTATGTTTGCGATATTTTTGGCGCAATATGACACTCAAAAGGCCTCGACTTTCACTTACTGTTGCAAGCCTAATTGCACACTATGGAAGGCGATATGAAAAGTACCAAACACTTTTATGCAAAGCCTATGGGCGCGCTGGCTGTTGCCGTTGCGTTAGCCTTGGGCGGCTGTAACTCGGATGATGAAACTACGGTTGTTAACGGTAGCCATGTAAGCTCACCGGAATGGCAGGATCAAATCATCTATTTCTTAATGATAGACCGTTTTAATGACGGCGATGTTAGTAATAGTGACCAAGGACAGGGAGAGTTTGACCCCACTTCGGAGAAGAAATTCAGTGGTGGAGACCTTCTTGGTGTCAGTGATAAATTAGATTATATTCAAGAGCTTGGGGCTAGTTCTGTATGGATAACGCCACCAGTGGCGAATCAGTGGTGGGATAATGAGCAGGACTATGGCGGCTACCATGGCTATTGGGCTAGAGACCTACAGCAAGTGGATGAGCACTTCGGTGATATGACAAGTTATCGAAACTTGGCACGTGATATACATGACCGCAATATGTATCTAATTCAAGATATTGTTGCCAACCACGTGGGTAACTATTTTACCTATGATCAGCCATGGGAATACGATTCTAGCCTACCTTGCGCCGGTTTTCGTTTAATTAGTGACGCCCTAGCGCCTGGTCAGAGTCTGCCTTACCCCTTAAACCAAAATGCTTGTCGTGAAGATGGCAGTGGCAGTTACCACTGGACACCTAGTATCAGTGATCACAACGACCCGCTACAAGAAAAAACCTGGCAATTATCCGATCTAGATGATTTAAATACTACTGACCCAGAGGTCATTGCTTACTTGAAACAGAGCTATCGTAAGTGGATCCGTGAGGTTGGGGTAGATGCTTTTCGTATTGATACAGTGAAGTTTGTTGACCATCCGTTCTGGCATGACTTCTTGCATGCGGATGACGGTATTATGGCGCAGGCCGAGCAAACCGGGCGTGAGCAGTTTTTAACTTTTGGTGAAGTGTTTGAAAGTTCTACTGCCTACAATACCGAAGGTGAGCAGAAAATGCTGACGTATCTAGGAGAGGGTGATAATCAGCAATTAGCGTCGGTGCTTAACTTCCCACTACAAACCACCATGACTCGGGTATTTGCTGGCGGACAAGCTACCGATTATTTACGCTTTCGCTTAGAAAAGATGATGGAGTTATTTCCTAATCCTTATCTATTACCCAACTTCATTGACAATCACGACATGCCGCGTTTTCTGTCACAAGCCAGCACAGCCGATTTGAAACAGGCTTTGATGACGCTGCTTACCGTTCCGGGGATCCCTGTGATTTACCAAGGCACAGAGCAAGCCATGGTTGCGAGCCGTGATGCGATGTTTGAAGGGGGCTATCGTGAAGATGGTGAGCAGACAGATGCATTTGACCAAAATAGTGAAATGTATAAGTTTATTCAGCAGTTAGCGCAGTTGCGACGTAACAATCCGGTATTAACTCGTGGTGATATAGAGGTTATCGCCAGTGATAAAGCCGGCGCTGGTGTATTTAGTTTTGTTCGCAAATATGCTGATCAAGAAGTATTAGTGCTGATGAATACCGCCACAGTGCCAATGTTGCTTAACCATTTAAATCTGCAACAGCCAGAAGGCACGGTATTTGAACAGCAAATCCAAGCTAACTGGCCACAAGCGCCAGGCGCATTGGTGAGTGATGCTAACGGCGAGTTGAGTTTAAGTTTACCCGCTAAAGCTGCTGTGGTGTATTTCAAAACCAATAACATGGCGCCAGTGGACACTCCTGAATTAAGCATCAGTTTAAGCGATGACTGGAATCAGCGAACCATTACTCAAGATACCTTGATTAGTGGCAGCGCGGAGCCAAATCAGCACTTGCAATTGGTGGTAGATGGTAATTTGGCCAAGGCTACCGCGTTTCAGGCCGACGATAGTGGTCAGTGGTCTGTCACCTTGTCGACTCGTCATTTTGCCATTGGAGAGCAGCAACATCGTTTTGCCATCTATTCACCTGAGCAAGCCGCTGGCTTGGCAGATGTGCACTTTACCTCGAATTTAGCTTGGTCGCAGACTGCCGACTTAGTTATCGACGACAGTGGCGATGCCCAGCAGGGCGCGGGTGGTCCAAATGGCGTGTATTCTCTTCCTTCGGACCCCAGTTTTGACCAAGTGAATAGTCAATTGGCGATCGAACAAGCTGAGGTTTACACCGTCGGCAGCAACGTTCGTCTAAAACTGACTATGAACAATTTGACTGACACTTGGTTGCCACCTAACGGCTTCGATCATGTTGGGTTCACTATTTTCATTGATCTACCTGAGCAAGCGGATAGTGGTGAAACTGTATTACCGAAGTTGAGTGCCAGCATGCCTAGTGGCACTTGGAACCTTAATGCGGTGATATTTGGCTGGCAAAACTCTATCTATAATAGTGAGGGAGCCAATGCCACCACGTGGGGAGAAGCCGTTACTCCTGCTCCTCAGGTGAGTGTTGATAAACAGCAACGCGCCATATATATGGACTTTGCTAGCGATACTCTAGGTCGTCCAGAGAGTTTAGATGGCATTCGTTTCTACGTAACGACTTGGGATCTCGATGGTCTGTCAGCCACTTACCGTCCATTGGCTGTCGATGCTGGTCCTTGGAATTTCTCGGGTGGTGCAGCGGATGAAGCCAAAATATGGGATGAGTTACCGATAATCACGCTGTCTGAATAAGTTTAAACTTTAGCCTAACCAACTAGCCCTACTTCGGTAGGGCTTTTTTGTGCCGTAGTAAACGCTGTTAGTTTTGAACGGCTAATACCATCGGCGCGGCGACGCTGGTGGCGGTATCTTGGTCGAGTAATTGTTCGACTAAGCTCAAGCTAAACTCTAAGGCGGTTCCCGGCCCTTGGCTGGTAATGAGGCGCTGGCTGAGATCCACTACCACTCGCTGTTGGCTTAGTTGCTTGGCTGGAATCTGTTGCTGGAATGCGGGATGACAAGTCATTTGCGCTTCACTACAAATGTGATGCGTAGCCAATACTACGGCAGGCGCAGCGCAAATAGCAGCCAGCCACTGTCCTGCTAGTCGTTGTTTCAGTAACTCAACCAGTTGTTGGTTATCGCGAAAGACTTCGCTGCCGGGGAGGCCACCGGGCAATACCAACATTTGGTAGTCACTGGCTACAACATCGTTTATATGGCAATCTGCCACCAATTTCACTCCTCTAGAGGCGGTGATTTGCAATTTGCCTTGCGGGCAGACGCTGACCACATCCACCTCTAGCTCAGCTCGGCGCAGTACATCAATAATTGTTACCGCTTCTATCTCTTCGCTTCCTGGGGCTATTGCCACCATGATTTTATGCATAATCTTGCTCCATCTGTTTGATGCGTTGTAGCAGCGCGAGGTTACATGGGGTGTTCAAGCCATGCTGCTTGGCACGCTCTACCAAGTAACCATTAATGTAGTCTATTTCGCTGCGGCGTTGCTGTGCGAGGTCTTGTTGCATCGAGGAAAAGTTATTGGCGGTGAGTTGGGCAACCTGCAGCACGCTCTGTTGTAGTTGTTGCTCGCTGAGCGCTATGCCCTCGAGCGCAGCCGTGTGACTGATTTCTGCGCATAAGTGGGTAATTTCGGATTGATACTGCGGTTTTAATAACTCGCCATTGCGACAGCGGTGAATCGCTGTGAGTGGATTAATACAACAATTAATCGCCAGTTTTTGCCATAACACCGGATAGATATTATTGTGCCAATAAACTGGTTCAAAGGCTTGGTTTAGATAAGCTAAATACTGGGGTTCTAGCACTTGGTTGAGGTAGCCGCCAAGGTCAATTTTACCTAAGCCGGTATGTTTTACTCGCAGCTGATGAGCTTGCTTGTCGATGAGCATTGCGCCGTGAGTATTACTGGCCAAAAACAGTTGCTCGGGTTTAAGGGTGCTTAGCAGACTTTGTTCGGCGCCGATGCCATTAACCATTAACAATACTTGGCAGTCTGCAGCAATGCTTAAGCCCTCTATGGCTTGAGCGACTTGGTGGGCTTTGACGCAAATGATCAGCCAACGACAAGGTGCTAACTGGTTTAAATAGGGCAGCTTAAACTGTAGCTTTGCCCCTTGCCATTGCTCCAGTTCAAGTTCTAGCTGAGAAGACTCGCTTAAGCGCCGATCCACAAAACAGACCTTGTTGTGGTTTTGGCTGAGCTTGGCCGCTATTAACCCCCCTACGGCTCCGGCACCAATAATTGCGCAGTGATACATACAACCTTCGTTTATTGATTAGTGATAATTGATACAAGCGAATGCTTGGCATGTGCCCAACCATAGTCGCTATCGCTGGCTTGTTCAATAGTGGGCAAGCGCGTCCGGTGAGGTTGTGTCATCAAACTATGGCTTAGTCATGTAGCTGTGTTTGAGGCTGAAGATAGTGCTGTTGCGCTTTAGCGCATATAATGTCGAGATTATTTGATTTACTGTTTTTAGGAGAAGGCTGATGCCATCATTTGATATTGTTTCTGAGATTGATACTAACGAAGTACGCCATGCTTGTGAGAATGCGGTGCGCGAACTCGAAACTCGCTTTGATTTTCGTGGCGTGGAAGCGAGTTTTGAATATAAAGATGGCTCGATCAAAATGACTGCGGAAGCCGAATTTCAACTCAATCAAATGTTGCACATTCTTCGTGGCACCTTGGTTAAACGTTCAGTAGACGCTAAAGCGATAGATTTAGCCGAGGTAACACGTAGCGGTAAAACCCACTCGCAAGTGGTGAACTTTAAAAATGGTATTGACCAGCCCACCGCTAAGAAAATCATTAAGCAAATCAAAGATGCCAAATTGAAAGTTCAGGCCTCTATCCAAGGTGAGCAAGTACGGGTAACCGGTAAGAAACGCGATGACTTACAGGCGGCAATGGCTTTGGTACGTGGTGGAGACTATGACCAAGCCTTCCAGTTTAATAACTTCCGCGATTAATCTCTGCTCCTAGCGGGCAGATTAAATGGTTTACTATGAAAGGCCGAGTTCTCGGCCTTTTTAATGCCGTTGTGGCCAGTAATGGCGCAGATAGCGAACCGCTACGTAAACCACCATTAGACTGGCGATAGCCAATTCTAGATAGGCTAGGCTCTCTATTAAGCTTTGCCCTAGACTGCCAGCCTCGATGCGATTTTGCATAAATAGCCCTAATTGAAATAAGGCGCTACTGCTAACGACCAATGGAAAGGTAAAGGCCGCGTAAGTTGGGCTAAAAGGCAGCTTGAGTAATAACAATATCAACAGTAAATAAACACTTAGGGTCATTAGCATTGCTAGGGCGGCAAGACTATAAACGAAGGCCGGGTTTAGCTTTGGTGTAGTCACCAAGTAGGCCAGTAAAATTAAGCTGGCTGGGGTGGCCAAAATGGCTAAAAAGGGGCGCTGCTCTAAGGCCAAGGGCGCAGCTTTTAGGCGATAAATGACCAAGGGCAGTAGCAGTGCATAGGCCAGTAAACTGCCATATAAGATAATTTTAATCAGCGGGGTAGACAGTGCGATTGGACTTACCACCAGCCATAAAGCCAAGCCAATGGGAGGAATAAACCAGCAAGGGATAAAGTGCTCTAACACTAAGTATTGACTGCGGTAGTAAGCAAAACTAAGCAATAACAAAAGTTGCAGACTAAACGCACCAAGGCTTAAAGCCACCGCCAACTCGAGTTGTACCACTGCCAGCGATTTGGCCATTACCATGATACTCATGGTAATGACCGGAAGCATGGCGCCCGCCACCGGGTGTCGCAGTTCTTTAACTAACAGGCTTGGGCGGTAACTAAACTTTAACAGTAGCGGTAGCACCAGTGCCGCCGCAATCAGGGCCCCGAGGTATTGTAGCCCAGTAGAGTGAGTGACATGTTGAGACCAAACTAAGCCAAGGCTAGCAATCGCTAAGCCAAGACCGGCAATCGCCGTAGGATAATTAGCCAATTTTATAGTTAAGACCATTGCTACAGGAGTCCCTTGGTTAG
>NZ_JBNKPP010000090.1:0-17040 GCF_050295395.1 Agarivorans sp. | reverse complement strand
TATGGCTGCAACTGAGCCTGAGTGGCTGGTTGTTTGGTTTAGCCAACCTGCTGCTGTGGATTTTAGTGCCCTTGTTTACTTTGGGTTGCCCGCCCATTCAGCAAAGTTATCGCGATTACCTGCGCGCAGCGGCCAGTGGCGATGAGCAAGCTTGTCAGCTCTTTAACCAGCAGTTGCTGCAACAAATGCACCCTTTGCACCAGTCAGATCCTGAACAATCCATCGCTTTATCTACCGGTACCCAGCTAATGTGGTTAAATTACCGCTACTATTTTGCGGTGATTTTGTTTTATGTATTGGCAGGCCCAGCGGGGGCGCTGTTTTATGCTTGTAGCCGCAGTCTCTATCTACATAAAAGTACTGAGGTTCAAGCCTTATCACCGACCATTAATCAGTTTATGCATTACTTAGATTGGCTGCCTTCGCGCATCGCTAGTCTTTGTTATCTAGCGGTGGGGCATACCGCAGCGGCCTTGCCGATTTGGCTACAGTCATTGCGCGACCGAGCGCACAGCAACGGTTATTGGTTAGCTAAAGTGGCAGTAGCTTCTGAGTTGTCAGAGGCTGATTTAGAGCATCAAGCGCTGTGTATTAGTACCACCAGTCGCTTTGTAAGTTTGGCCAAACGTTCCATCATGTTTGCCATTACCATCATAGCGCTGCTGACCATTGCCGGTTGGCTAATTTAGTTTTCCTTATCCCTCACTAGTTATTAACATCTATTGGCCATTCTCCCTCGCTTGTTTACATTTTTAGTCGAATTCTCGCTAAATTGGTCTGACCACTTTGCGGGGCGGGTGATTTATTGCTTTCTTCTAACTTAATCGCCTTATCTAAATTGATATGGGTCAATTTTTCTGGACAGCGTGTTTCTGATTTGTTAATTTGCTGCGTGTAAATTGGTATTACCAATATTAAGACCGGACATTGATGAGCTATCAGCAAATAAAACCACCCAAACTCGCCGACGTAATTGCCAAACAATTAGAGCGAATGATCCTAGAAGGGAGTTTACCGCCGGGTGAGCGTTTGCCTGCGGAGCGAGAGTTGGCCAAGCAATTTGACGTTTCACGTCCTTCGTTACGTGAAGCAATACAAAAGCTTGAAGCCAAAGGTTTGGTGGTAAGAAAACAAGGTGGCGGTACTTACGTTCAGCAAAAATTACGCGAAGCCTTAACCGATCCGCTGTTCAATTTGTTGTCCAACCATGATGAAAGCCAACTAGACTTGTTGGAGTTTCGTCACGCGGTGGAAGGGATTTCTGCTTATTATGCTGCGCTTCGGGGAACCGAAGCCGATTTAGACAAGATCCAAGCTTGTTATCAAGTGATTGAGCAAGCGCAACAAGATGGAGATACCCAAGCAGAGGCCAAAGCGGTATTACGCTTTTACGAGGCGATTACCGAAGCGTCACACAACTTGGTGTTGTTTCATCTGATTAGAGGTTTGAGTCCATTGTTGGAAAAAAACATTATGGACAATTTTCAGGTCTTGTATTCGCGCCCCAGCGTTGCCGAAAAAATTCGTCATCATCGGGTGTTAATGCTGCAAGCCATTTTGGATGGTAAGCCTGATGATGCTAGAGAAGCCTCGCACAAGCATTTGGCGTTTATTGAAGAAACGCTATTACAAATCGAACGAGAAGTTAGTCGTGTTGAGCGTTCTAACCGTCGTTTAAAACAATTGAAAGTATAAGCCGAGAACCTTGGGTTTTTGGACATTATTAATAACTGATAAGGAAACAGCCATGTCAGAGGTACTGAAGCATGATGTTGACTCACTAGAGACGAGTGAGTGGATAGACGCCATTGAATCTGTGATCCGTGAAGAAGGCGTTGAGCGTGCCCAGTTCTTGTTAGAGCAGGTCATCGCTAGTGCTAAAATCGACGGTTTAGCAGGCTCCGGCGGAGCCATCACCAGCGACTACATCAATACTATTTCAGTGGCAGAGCAACCTGAATACCCAGGAGATAGCGCGATTGAACGTCGAATTCGTTCAATCATTCGTTGGAACGCTATCATGATCGTGTTGCGCGCTTCTAAAAAGGACCTAGACCTAGGCGGTCACATGGCTTCTTACCAGTCTTCAGCTGCGTTCTACGAAGTTTGTTTCAACCATTTCTTTAAAGCTCGTAACGAAAAAGACGGTGGCGACTTGGTGTACTACCAAGGGCATATTTCTCCTGGTATCTATGCGCGTGCCTTTGTTGAAGGTCGTTTAACTGCCGAGCAACTAGATAGCTTCCGTCAGGAAGTAGACGGCAAGGGCTTAAGCTCTTACCCGCATCCCAAATTGATGCCTGAATTCTGGCAATTCCCTACCGTATCTATGGGCCTAGGTCCTATCTCGGCAATTTACCAAGCGCGTTTCCTTAAGTACTTAACCGGTCGTGGCTTAAAAGATTGTTCTGGTCAGCGTGTTTATGCCTTCCTAGGTGATGGCGAGATGGATGAGCCAGAATCACGCGGCGCTATTTCTTTTGCCGCTCGTGAGAAGCTAGACAACCTTTGCTTCCTAATTAACTGTAACTTACAGCGCTTAGATGGCCCGGTAATGGGTAACGGTAAAATAATTCAAGAGCTAGAAGGCCTATTTAAAGGCGCTGGCTGGAATGTGATTAAAGTGGTGTGGGGCAGCGAGTGGGATAGCCTACTAAGCAAAGATAGCTCTGGTAAGTTACTACAGCTAATGAACGAAACAGTTGATGGCGACTACCAAACCTTTAAATCTAAATACGGCGCTTATGTGCGTGAACATTTCTTTGGCAAGTACAGCGAAACGGCTGAGCTAGTGAAGGACATGAGCGACGATGAGATCTTCGCACTACGTCGTGGTGGTCATGACCCTGTGAAACTCTATGCCGCCTTTGATAAAGCGCGTAAAACCACTGGCGCACCGACTGTAATTTTGGCCAAAACCGTAAAAGGTTACGGCATGGGTGAAGCGGCTCAAGGTAAAAACATTGCCCACCAAGTGAAGAAAATGGACATGACTCATGTTCAACAATTCCGTGATCGCTTGGGTGTAGAGGTAAGTGACGAAGAGCTGCCAAATCTTCCTTACATTGAGTTAAAAGAAGGCAGCCCAGAGTACGATTACCTACATGCGCGTCGTAAAGAGTTGGCGGGTTATACGCCTTCGCGCTTGGCTAATTTCACACAAGCCTTAGAGATCCCTGAGTTGAGCGAATTTGATGCACTATTGGGTGAGCAAAAGCGTGATATCTCAACCACCATGGCTTACGTGCGTGCCTTAAATGTGATGTTGAAACACAAAGGTATTGGCAAAAACGTAGTGCCTATTATTGCCGACGAGGCGCGTACCTTCGGTATGGAAGGTTTGTTCCGCCAAATTGGTATCTACAACCCAAGCGGCCAAACTTATACTCCGCAAGACCGTGAGCAAGTGTCTTACTACAAAGAAGATACGAGTGGTCAGGTTCTGCAAGAAGGGATTAACGAGCTCGGCGCAATGAGTTCGTGGGTAGCGGCGGCTACGTCTTACAGCACTAACGACATGCCAATGATTCCATTCTACATCTATTACTCGATGTTTGGTTTCCAACGTGTTGGTGATATGTGCTGGATGGCTGGCGACCAACAAGCTCGTGGTTTCCTATTAGGCGCAACTGCAGGTAGAACTACGCTAAATGGTGAAGGCTTACAGCACGAAGATGGTCATAGCTTAATCTTGGCGAACACCATTCCTAACTGTATTTCTTACGATCCAAGCTTTGCTTTTGAAGTAGCGGTTATTTTGCAAGACGGTTTACGCCGTATGTATGGTGAACAAGAAAATGTTTACTACTACTTAACGCTAATGAACGAGAACTACCACCAACCAGCGATGCCGGAAGGTGCTGAAGAAGGTATTCGTAAGGGTATTTATCAGTTCCAAGCTAACCAAGGTAGCAAAGGTAAAGTTCAGTTATTGGGCTCTGGCACCATCATGCAACAAGTATTGAAAGCGGCTAAAGTGCTTAGCGAAGAATACGACATTGCTTCTGATGTATTCAGTGTGACCTCATTCAATGAGCTAACTCGTGAAGGCCAAGCGGTAGAGCGTTTAAACATGCTAAACCCAGAAGCTGAAGCGCAACAAGCTTACATTTCTCAAGTATTGGGTGATGCGCCAACCATTGCTGCAACTGACTACATGAAGCAGTACGCTGAACAAGTACGTGCTTATGTTCCAGGTAGCTACAAGGTACTAGGCACCGACGGTTTCGGCCGCAGTGACAGCCGTGAAAATCTACGTCGTCACTTTGAAGTTAATGCCGACTACATCGTGGTAGCGGCTCTGGCTGAGCTAGCTAAAGCTGGCACAGTAGACAAGAAAGTTGTGAGCGAAGCGATTGAAAAATATGGCATCGACACCAACAAAACTAACCCTCTCTACGCGTAAGGGCGAATGGCTATGAGTATTGAAATTTTTGTACCTGATATCGGCGCAGATGAAGTTGAAGTGACCGAAATCCTGGTTGAAGTGGGTGATAGCGTAGAGCTAGAGCAATCGTTGATCTCTGTTGAAGGAGATAAAGCGGCGATGGAAGTACCTGCTTCGCATGCGGGTGTAGTGAAAGAAATTAAAGTTTCGGTGGGTGACAGTGTCGCTACCAACAGCTTGATTATGATTTTTGAAGAGCAGGGCGCGGAATCGAGTGCCGCTGAGCCAGCCTCAAGCGAGCCTGCTGCGCCAGCCGCAACGGCAAGTGCGGTTGAAACGGTTAAAGTGCCTGACATCGGTGATGATGAAGTTGAAGTAACCGAAGTGGCAGTTAGCGTTGGCGATGTGGTCGAAGCCGAGCAAACCTTAATCTCTGTAGAAGGAGACAAGGCAGCTATGGAAGTTCCCGCACCTTTCGCTGGAACGGTAAAATCTATCACCATTGCGGTCGGTGATAAGGTGTCTACTGGTACGCCGATTATGGAATTTGAAATTCAAGCCAGTGCGCCGGCAGAAGCGGCAGAGCCTGCGGCTAGTTCAGCTGGGCCAGCAGCCTCTCAGGAAAAAGAAGTGAATATTCCTGACATCGGCGACGATGAAGTGGAAGTGACCGAAGTGGCGGTGGCGGTAGGTGACAAGGTAGAGCTTGAGCAAACCTTGATCTCTGTTGAAGGCGATAAAGCCGCCATGGAAGTACCTGCACCGTTTGCCGGTGTGGTTAAAGCGCTTAAAGTGGCGGTGGGTGATAAGGTGAAAACTGGTTCACTGATTATGCTATTTGAAGTGGAAGCAGAAGCGGGGGCATCGGCGCCTGCACCTGCCAAAGCGGAACCGGCTAAGCCTGCTGCTAGTGAAGCTCCAGCGGCTAAAGCTGCGCCAGCAAGTAATACAGACAAACCAAGCGGTTTTGTTGAGAACAGTGCTTATGTGCATGCCTCGCCAGTGATTCGCCGCTTAGCGCGTGAGTTTGGTGTTGACCTTGCCAAAGTTAAAGGCTCTGGTCGTAAGGGACGTATCGTTAAAGAAGACGTACAAGCCTACGTGAAACAAGCGGTTAAAGCGTTGGAGTCTGGCGCTTCTGCTGGTGGTTCAGGCATGGCGGTCGCACCGTGGCCAAGCATTGATTACTCTAAATTTGGTGAAGTGGAAGAAGTTCCACTATCACGTATTCAGAAAATCTCTGGTCCGGCTCTGCACCGTAACTGGGTGAAAATCCCTCATGTTACTCAATTTGACGAAGCGGATATTTCAGAAATGGAAGCCTTCCGTAAAGAGCAAAATGTGATTGCAGAAAAGCAGCAGCTTGGCTTTAAGATCACTCCATTGGTATTCATGCTAAAAGCTGCAGCGAAAACCTTGGAAAGCATGCCGAAGTTTAATTCTGCTCTGTCAGATGACGGCAATAGCCTGATCATGAAGAAGTACATCCATATTGGTGTGGCGGTAGATACGCCAAACGGTTTGGTTGTGCCAGTGGTTCGCGATGTAAACAAGAAAGGTATTTATCAGTTGTCTGAAGAGCTGGTAGAAATTTCTAAGAAAGCGCGTGCAGGCAAACTAACCGCTTCAGACATGCAGGGTGGTTGTTTCACTATTTCAAGCCTAGGCGGCATTGGCGGCACCCAATTTACGCCGATTGTGAATGCGCCAGAGGTGGCCATTTTGGGTGTATCGCGCAGCGAAATTAAGCCGAAATGGAATGGTAAAGAATTTGAGCCTAAGTTGATGTTACCTTTGGCTCTGTCTTACGACCACCGGGTGATTGACGGCGCCGATGGCGCTCGTTTCATCTCCACCTTAAGTGGCTTGTTGGGCGACATTCGTCGCTTAGTACTTTAGTCATAAGGGCTGGATGTTTGGCATCCGGCTCTTCTTTTTTATCACGATTAACCGTAAACTCAATTGAGCTGCATGTTTGATACCGATACCCTACGGCAGCTCAATAAGATAACAAAACCAAGAGGTCATCAATGAGTAAGGAAATCAAGACCCAGGTGGTAGTACTGGGCGCAGGCCCTGCAGGCTATTCAGCTGCTTTTCGTGCTGCCGATTTAGGTTTGGAAACAGTGATTGTCGAACGTTACGCAACCCTTGGCGGCGTTTGTTTGAACGTGGGTTGTATTCCATCAAAAGCGTTATTGCACGTAGCCAAAGTGATTGAAGAAGCTAAATCACTAGCAGAGCACGGCATTGTTTTTGGTGAACCACAAACTGACATTAATAAGATCCGTACCTGGAAAGAGAAAGTGATTGGTCAATTGACCGGTGGCCTCGACGGTATGGCTAAAATGCGTAAGGTTAAGGTTGTTCAAGGCCTTGGTAAATTCACCGGTGCGAATTCTTTGCAAGTAGAAGGCGAAGACGGTGTTACTACTATCAATTTCGACAATGCGATTATTGCAGCGGGCTCTCGCCCGGTTAAATTGCCTTTCATTCCGCATAATGACCCGCGAGTTTGGGATTCAACTGACGCCCTTGAGCTAAAAGAAGTTCCCGGTAAATTACTGGTTGTGGGCGGTGGTATTATTGGTTTGGAAATGGGTACTGTTTATGGTGCCCTAGGTAGCCAAATTGATGTGGTTGAGTTTGCTGACCAACTAGTACCAGCGGCAGATAAAGATGTAGTACGCGCTTACACCAAGAAGGTGAAAGACAAGTTCAACATTATGCTAGAAACTAAAGTAGTAGCGGTTGAGTCAAAAACTGATGGCTTATACGTGACTTACGAAGGTAAGCAAGCGCCGCATGAGCCAGTACGTTACGACGCGGTATTGGTGGCGGTGGGTCGTGTACCTAATGGTTTAGGCTTAGACGCAGAAAAAGCCGGTATTGAAGTGACCGAGCGTGGTTTCATTGAGGTTGATAAACAGCTGCGTACCAATGTGCCACACATTCATGCGATTGGTGACATCGTGGGTCAGCCCATGTTGGCGCACAAAGGCGTGCATGAAGGTCACGTTGCTGCAGAAGTAATTGCCGGTAAGAAACATTTCTTCGATCCTAAAGTGATTCCTTCTATTGCTTACACCGAGCCAGAGATGGCATGGGTGGGCTTAACCGAGAAAGAAGCCAAGGCTCAAGGTATTAACTACGAAGCATCGGTATTCCCGTGGGCTGCTTCGGGTCGCGCTATTGCCTCAGACTGTCCTGATGGTATGACTAAGATGATTTTTGATAAAGAATCTGGTCGTGTTATTGGTGGTGCGGTTGTGGGCACTAATGGCGGTGAGCTATTAGGTGAGATTGGTTTGGCCATTGAAATGGGCTGTGATGCTGAAGACATCGCGCTAACTATTCACGCTCACCCAACCTTGCATGAATCAGTAGGTTTAGCTTCAGAAATTTTTGAAGGTAGCATTACCGACTTGCCTAATGCGAAGGCCAAGAAAAAGAAAAAATAGACTCTAAGCGTCTAAAAAACTAAAGTGATAAAGGCAGCCTCGGCTGCCTTTATAGTATTGCTTTCAAAGGAATGGAACTTGTCACGTTTATTGGCCAAAGGCTTGCTGCTAGTGGCTTGCTGCCTGTTTTCTCTCAACTCTTTTGCTCGACCCAAAATTGGCTTAGCGCTCAGTGGCGGAGGCGCGAAAGGGGCCGCTCATCTAGCGATTATCCAATTACTCGAAGAATATCAAATCCCAGTTGATTATGTCGCAGGTACCAGCATGGGTGCTTATTTTGGCGCTATGCTGGCAATGGGCTATGACGCACAAGAGATCGAAGACGTCACTTTTTCCATTTTTTGGGAAGGCGGATATGAAGATGACGTGACTCGCGGAGAAATGTCATTACGCCGCAAGAAGTTACGCGATCAATATCAAATTGATTTACCGATGGGCTGGAATGGCCAAAACGTGGTGCTGCCTAAAGGGGCGGTACAAGGCCAAACCATGGCTAAAATATTACGTTATGCCACCAGTAACTTAGAAGCGCTAAGCAGCTTTGATCAGTTAGCCATTCCATATAGAGCGGTAGCCACCGACATGGCCTTGATGAAGCCGGTCATTCTTGACCATGGTGATTTGGCTACCGCCATGCAGGCCAGCATGTCGGTTCCGGGGGCCTTACGCCCAGTGCAAATTGACGGCCGCCAACTGGCCGATGGTGGGGTGGTGAATAACTTGCCTGTTGATGTGCTTAAAGAGATGGGGGCAGAGCTGATTATTGCGGTGGATATTGGCGCGCGACTTAAACCTCAGGAGCAATTAAATAGTGCCGTTGATACGCTTGATCAGTTGTCGATTTTTTTAACCCGCTCAGGAACGGAGCGGCAAATCGCCTTACTCGATGACGACGATTTATTAATTAGCCCCAATATGGATGGCATTGAAACTGGCGACTTTGCGCTGATGCCTCTTGCGGTAACTCGAGGATTAGAGGCGGGGCGTGCGCCGCTTGCCGCATTGGCCAAGCGTTTAGCCTTGGGAGATGAGCCTCAGCAGTATTTAGCTTACCGCCAGCAAGTTAATCAGCGACGTGCCGACTTGGCCTTGCATGAGCAATTCGTGGTGGGGAAAATTAAACTTAACAATAATTCAAGGCTAGGCGATGAGGTGGTGTTGTCTCGCTTGCAGTTGAACCAAGGTGAATTGTTATCTAAGGAAGAGCTAGAACAGCGGATCCGCCAGCTTTATGCCTTAGGCACTTTTGAGCGAGTGGATTACCGTATTGCCACTGAACAAGGCGAAAATGTTATTCATCTTGATATTTATGAAAAAAGCTGGGGGCCGGGTTATTTTGATATGAAGTTTGGCCTTCAGGAAAACTTCCAGGATCAAACTGAAGTGAACTTTGGTTTAGGTTTTACCTTATCTAACCTCAACCGCTATGGTGCTGAATGGCGTAATGAGGTGGAAGTGGGCACGGTGAAACGTTTATATACCGAGTTTTATACGCCGTTTACCGACCACCTTCGCTACGCTTGGTCTGTCGCTGCGGAGTACGATAAACGCCAGCGGCGAGTTTATGATGTCGGCGAGGGAGTTGAGTACCTCGCGGTTGATTTTGAAGATATAGGCCTGCGTACTCATCTTGCTTGGAATTATCGTCCTTGGCAGGAGTGGGGGCTAGGGCTAGCGGCTAAACACGGTGCTTTGGATGTATCTGGCTTAGATGGTGAGGCTAATTATTGGCTTTATGGACCTTATTTAACTTTTGATTATGACACGCTAAATAGTTGGGCTTTTCCTACTGAAGGAAAGCTACTTGAGTTGACCTTAAGCCTCTATCATGAAAACGTCAGCGATGAATCGAGCGCTTATTCTCCGAGTTTTGAAGGGCGTTGGAAATACCCCTTTTCTTGGGGTAAACATCATTTGAATTGGTTTGGTGAATACGGCAGTACCGGTAGTGATTTTGTTATTCCTACCGATGCTCAAGATTTAGGTGGGTTTTTACGCCTGTCTGGTTTTAGTTATGAGCAGCTATCGGGGCGTTACAAGGCCTTAAGTGGATTAATGTATTTTTATCAACTACATCACTATAACAGCCCGATATTTCAAGCACCGGTGTTTATTGGCGGTTCGATTGAAAACGGTGGGGTTTGGAATAGCGCTAGTGACATCTCACTACATTCGTCACTATGGGCAGCTAGCTTGTTTACTGCCTTGGATAGCAGCCTTTTAGGGCCGATTGTTTTAGCTTATGGCCACAATCAAGAAGAACAAACTTTATATCTGTTTATTGGCAACGACTTCTAAATATTGCCTAAATGTAAATTAAATGTAACTTGAGGCTCTGTGGCTAAAGTATTACATGCATGTTAAGGTATTGTTTTTATTGGGTTTTGTTGGTTTTTTTAAGTTTTTGCTAAAACATCTATATTTTAATTTATAGTTAAAACAGCTATAATCACCACCCCATGAGGCCAGTTATAGTAAAGGCCCAACATATGGATATCCCCCTTCGGGCATTATTACAATAAGGAGCGAGCCGTGCTAGAGAGCTACCGCAAACACGTCGAAGAGCGTGCTGTTGAAGGTATTGTACCTAAACCCCTTGATGCTGAACAAACTGCAGGATTAGTTGAGTTACTTAAAGCGCCCCCAGCCGGTGAAGAAGACTTCTTACTCGACTTACTCGCGAATCGAATTCCCCCAGGTGTTGATGAAGCCGCCTATGTAAAAGCGGGATTTTTAGCTGCTGTGGCCGCTGGTGAAGTGAGTTCCTCAATAGTTTCTCCTGCTTATGCCACGGAATTGCTAGGCACTATGCAGGGCGGTTACAACATTGAGCCGCTAATTTCTTTGTTAGATAATGATGAACTGGCTCCAATTGCAGCTAAAGCCTTGTCTCATACCCTGTTGGTGTTTGATGCCTTCCATGATGTAGAAGAGAAGGCCAAAGAGGGTAACCAGTTTGCCCAGCAAATCATGCAGAGTTGGGCTGATGCGGAGTGGTTTTTAAGTCGCCCTGAAGTGGCTGAAAAGTCTACTTTAACCGTATTTAAAGTCACTGGCGAAACCAATACCGATGATTTATCGCCAGCGCCAGATGCTTGGTCTCGTCCTGATATTCCATTACATGCTTTAGCGATGCTGAAGAATGCCCGTGAAGGCATTGAACCCGATCAGCCCGGCGTGGTTGGCCCGATGAAGCAGGTTGAAGCGTTAAAAGAAAAAGGACACCCACTGGTTTATGTGGGTGATGTTGTGGGGACGGGGTCTTCACGTAAGTCGGCGACTAACTCGGTGCTTTGGCTAATGGGGGACGACATTCCTTACGTGCCAAACAAACGTGGTGGCGGTTTCTGTTTGGGCGGTAAAATTGCCCCTATCTTCTTCAATACCATGGAAGATGCTGGAGCCTTGCCCATTGAACTGGACGTTGAAGCGCTTGCTATGGGAGATGTGATCGACATCTATCCATTTGCTGGAGAAGTGAAAAAAGCCGGTACTGACGAGGTTATCTCGACCTTTAAGCTAAAAACCGAAGTGTTGCTTGATGAAGTTCGTGCGGGCGGTCGTATTCCATTAATTATTGGCCGTGGCTTAACCGACCGAGCTCGCGCTTCTCTAGGTTTAGAGCCTTCCACAGTATTTAAACGCCCACAAGACGTAGCCGCTTCAAGCAAAGGCTTTACGCTGGCGCAAAAAATGGTGGGTAAAGCTTGTGGTGTGGCCGGCATTCGCGCAGGTCAATATTGTGAGCCGAAAATGACGACCGTGGGTTCACAAGATACCACCGGCCCAATGACGCGCGATGAATTAAAAGATTTGGCTTGTTTGGGCTTCTCAGCCGACTTAACCATGCAGTCTTTCTGTCATACTGCGGCATACCCTAAACCGGTAGACGTTACCACCCATCATACTCTTCCTGATTTCATCATGAATCGTGGTGGTGTGTCGTTGCGTCCCGGTGATGGCATTATTCACTCATGGTTAAACCGCATGTTGTTGCCTGATACCGTTGGTACCGGTGGTGACTCACATACACGTTTCCCTATTGGTATTTCTTTCCCTGCGGGTTCAGGTTTAGTGGCTTTTGCTGCTGCAACCGGTGTTATGTCGCTAGATATGCCTGAATCAGTTTTGGTTCGCTTTAAAGGTGAAATGCAACCTGGTGTAACCTTGCGTGATTTGGTGCATGCGATTCCTTATGCGGCGATTCAGCGCGGTTTGTTAACTGTTGAGAAAAAAGGTAAGAAAAACATTTTCTCTGGTCGCATCTTAGAAATCGAAGGCTTGGAATCGCTAAAAGTAGAGCAAGCTTTTGAGTTATCTGATGCGTCAGCAGAGCGCAGTGCTGCGGGTTGTACTATCAAGTTAGGTAAAGAGCCCATCATTGAATATCTAAATTCCAACATCGTCATGTTGAAGTGGATGATCGCTGAAGGCTATGGTGACAGACGTACTATTGAGCGTCGAATCACTGCAATGGAAGAGTGGATTGCTAACCCAGAGCTAATGGAAGCCGACGCCGATGCCGAATATGCTGAGGTAATTGAAATTGATTTAGCTGAAATTCGTGAGCCGGTATTGTGTGCGCCGAACGACCCTGATGATGCGCGTTTATTATCAGAAGTCGCGGGTCAGAAGATTGATGAAGTATTCTTGGGCTCATGTATGACCAACATCGGTCACTTCCGTGCCGCAGGTAAGTTGCTTGATAAACATAAAGGTGCCTTACCTACGCGGATGTGGGTTGCTCCTCCAACGCGTATGGATCAAAAACAATTAACTAACGAGGGTTACTACGGTATTTATGGTCGTGTTGGCGCCCGTACCGAGATCCCTGGTTGTTCTTTGTGTATGGGTAACCAAGCGCGAGTAGCCGATAACTCTACGGTTGTGTCTACTTCAACGCGTAACTTCCCTAACCGTTTAGGTACTGGGGCTAACGTGTTTTTGGCGTCCGCCGAGTTGGCTGCGGTGGCGGCAATTTTAGGTAAGCTTCCTACTCCGGAAGAATATTTAGAATATGCAGCGCAAATTAACGCGACAGCGGCAGATACTTATCGTTACTTAAACTTCGATCAAATTAGCGATTATACCGATAAAGCTGATGATGTGATCATTCAAAAAGCAGTTTAAATGTTGCTTTGAAAAACAAAACGCGGCCTATGCCGCGTTTTTTTATATCTGCTAGCCAAACCCCAAGTTGAACTGTTATTATATTAAAGACTAAAAAATATCAATTTTTTCGCTCAATATTACAAAATAAACATAAAATCCCCTATTATATCCTGCTGAATTTGGATGATTACAGTTTTTACTGTATAAAAGGGAACGCTAGAATTACTAGTTTATTCGCTTGCTGTTGGAAGACGATATGTCCTTTAATGATGTTGTTGTAGTTGGCCCGTTGGCCGTAGATATGAGCCAAAATAGTATTACGTTTAAGGATAGAACTGCCTATTTAGGTCCGTTAAGAACCCATTTGCTGGGGTATTTGTGCAAACATGTTAATCAAGTTGTAGGAAGAGACGACTTGTCTGAAGCTGTTTGGGGGCGTAGTGTCTCCGATCATACTATCAATCAGCACATTTCTCAGTTACGCAAAGTCCTCACTACTGTAAATAATACTGAGCTTACTATCGCTACTATCCCTAAAAAGGGCTATATCGCGAGGTGTGAATCGGAACCAGGCTTAAACCTGCTCAAGTCTGAAGCGATTTTTGAACAGCCTAAAGCTGCGCTATTTAGTGATCCTGATACCTGTGAGCAGATCCTCGCCGCTAAAACCGAGGGCGAATTAAACTATCTAGAAGTCTTCTCGGATTTAGATGAGCTACATCAGCGATTGATGAGCCATGAGTTTCAAGCGATTGTTGTGGACACCGAGTTGGAAGGCTATCAAGGCCTGCAACTCATCAAGGCAATACGAACTGGCAAAACATTAGCCAGCTCAGACGTAGCAATTGTTTCCATCAACTCTGAGGCAAATAAGCAGTTACTTGGTTTCAACGTATTGTTGGATGTGCAAGGCTTGGTGATAAAACCACTTAATCTTGAGACCCTCGATAAGAAGCTAAAAGCTGCAGTGGCGGCGCGCTTTAAACTTAAACCTAATGCCGCTTATGACTTGGTTCCGACTAGGCTTGAGACGACAGTTAGCGTAAACTTAGCCGCTGCTTGTGTGAATAATTAAAGTGTAACTATGGAACTGACGATACGCCGTTCTTTGGACGGTCAATTAATGATTGATTGTGGTGATGAGCATCGTTGTTTAGCGATGTGGTTGGAACGAGAAATCAATAAACATCGTCAGTTTCCACAACAGCTGCTGGCCCAGCTAATGGCCCTGCATGAGTTAGCCGAGTTACGACTGGATAGCGATGAATTTCGCTTTATCGCTAATCGAGACGAAATCTTGATTTCAGTATCCGAAGACTCTCTCGAACAACCTAGTTCCCTGATTGATCAGCCGATGAGCCTTGATGCCAGTGAAAGTGCCTGTGGCTTCGATGACTTCATTGAGCTATTAAATGCAATTGCTTCTTATTAAGCTGGTGCAAGCTTGCATTCATGGCTAAAGCTCGCCAATTTATCCTCACTTAAGAAATTCCTCCTCTTAATCATTTAGTTAAACTTTTACCCTTGGTTTTTGTTTCCTCCTTGATGTTGTTAATTAGGGGGCTTGCACACTATTAGTGCTGCTTTCCCGCGGCGGATAATGGATTGAACCTATATGGCGCAGCTAATAAAGAATATGCACCGTATTGGTGCTTTGTGTTTTGTTTTGATTTTTCTTTTTGATTTTAAGTGTTTGATAAATATTGATTTATTGCTTTTGGCATAAGCTTTGTATTTGCTTAAGAGGGAAAAGTTAACGATGACTCTTTGGAGGAGCTCAAATGAAACTAATTAGCGCGATAATTAAGCCATTCAAATTGGATGACGTGCGTGAAGCCATTGCTGAAGTTGGCGTAGATGGTTTGACAGTGTCAGAGGTAAAGGGTTTTGGCCGTCAGAAAGGTCATACCGAACTTTATCGTGGTGCTGAATACCAAGTCGATTTTTTACCAAAAGTGAAGTTAGAAATTGCCACTAGCTCAGAAAATGTAGACCGCATCATTGAGGCGATTTCAAGTGCAGCTTACACCGGAAAAATTGGTGACGGCAAAATTTTTGTTTATGACTTAAGCAATGTTGTACGTATTCGTACTGGCGAAATGGATGGAGAGGCTATCTAAGTTTGACCTTAGCTGGCTAATAATAGGGATTACGGGGAAGTAATTATGGAAAACGAAATTTATCAACTGCAATACGCCATCGACACCTTTTACTTTTTGGTGTGTGGCGCCTTAGTTATGTGGATGGCTGCTGGTTTCTCAATGTTGGAAGCTGGTTTAGTTCGCGCTAAAAACACCACTGAAATCTTAACTAAAAACATCGCTCTTTATTCTATTGCTTGTGTGATGTACCTGATTTGCGGTTACGCCATCATGTACGACGGAACAGCATTCTTGTCTGGCATTGAAGCCTTTGACTTAGGCGGCATTCTAGCCTCTAAAGCCGAAGAAGGCTTTGAGGGCGGAAGTGTTTACTCTGGTGCTTCAGACTTCTTCTTCCAAGTAGTATTCGTTGCCACGGCTATGTCAATTGTATCTGGTGCCGTAGCTGAACGTATGAAGCTTTGGGCCTTCTTGATTTTCGCTGTAGTGCTTACTGGTTTCATCTACCCTCTAGAAGGTAGCTGGACTTGGGGCGGTCAATCTGTGTTTGGTTTATACGAACTTAACTTCTTTGACTTCGCGGGTTCAGGTATTGTTCACTTAGCCGGTGCCTCTGCTGCACTAGCCGGTGTATTACTACTAGGTGCTCGTAAAGGTAAATACGGTAAAAACGGTTCAATTAACCCAATCCCTGGTTCTAACATGCCGCTAGCGACAGTAGGTACCTTCATTTTATGGATGGGTTGGTTCGGCTTCAATGGTGGTTCTGTATTGAAACTAGCCGATGCTGCTAACGCTCACTCTGTTGCAATGGTATTCCTAAATACTAACGCTGCTGCGGCTGCTGGCTCACTTACAGCTCTTATCGTATGTAAGTTAACTTGGGGTAAAGCTGACCTAACAATGCTATTAAACGGCGCTTTAGCGGGTCTAGTGGCAATTACTGCTGAACCTTCTACACCAACCGCGCTTCAAGCCACTTTATTCGGTGCTGTAGCAGGCGTATTGGTAGTTGCTTCTATCGTATTCTTCGACAAAATTAAGATTGACGATCCAGTAGGTGCTATCTCAGTACACGGTGTGGTTGGCTTGTTCGGTCTATTGATTGTGCCAATTACTAATGGTGACGCTAGCTTCGGTGGCCAAATTGTTGGTGCTCTAACTATCTTCGGCTGGGTATTTGTTTCAAGCTTCATCGTGTGGAGCATCTTGAAAGCAGTAATGGGTATCCGAGTTTCAGAAGAAGAAGAAATGAACGGTATGGACCTTTCAGATTGTGGCATCGATGCCTACCCTGAGTTCGTAACAGTAAAATCTTCTAGCTAATATTTAGTTAACAAAATCTTGATTTAAAGGCCTGCTTTGCAGGCCTTTTTCATGTTTTACTGGTAGTCAATTTTAGTTAGCCATGTTAACCTTAAATCAAATGATAACGATTAGTGTTTAACTTTTTTTGGGGATCTGTCTGTGAAAAAATTTGGTTTTTTTTCTACCTTTCCATTGTTAGCTAGCTTGCTAGTTGCTGGGCCAAGTTACGCGGGTGAAGAGGTTAACCTTTACTCCTACCGTCAACAAAGCTTGCTACAACCTTTAACTGATGCATTTACTGCTGAAACGGGCATTAAGGTGAATGTGGTTCATGCGGAAAAAGGTTTGGCTGAAAAGATTAAAGCCGCTGGCGCCAATAACCCAGCTGATTTGGTGTTAACCGTAGACATTGGTCGCTTGGAAGAAGTGCGCGCTGCAGGTCTACTTGCACCGGTTAATTCACCAGTACTGAATGAGGTTGTTCCTTCTCATCTGCGTCATCCGGATAACCTTTGGTTTGCTTTAACCACTCGTGCACGGGTTATTTATGCAGATAAAGATCGTGTAAAAGAAGGCGAACTCAAGTCGCTAAACGATTTAACCGACCCTAAATGGAAAGGGCGCATTTGTACCCGTTCAGGTAAACATGTGTATAACATTGGTCTGATCG
>NZ_JBNKPP010000089.1:0-3635 GCF_050295395.1 Agarivorans sp. | reverse complement strand
TTGTGTATTACTCAATAGTAGAACTTGTCGCTGTAGCGATTATGAAAACCGTTTTGCGAAAGTACCTGACTGCGTCAAGATTAGCTTAGATGATATTGAAGCCTTTCACTGGTTGCCGCCGAGCTGTGCCTATAAACGATTAATTGAAGGCAAGCCTTTGCCAGAATGGCATCCCTTATTAAACAAGGGTAAGGCCTCTGAAATGCATAAACGTGGCGCTTCTATTCGTGGCAAAATCGTTTGCGAAACGCAGTTAGCTGGTCCTTCACAAAACTATATTGTGCGCTGGCCTTTAGATGAATGTGAGTAAATTTAGTCAATAAAAAAAGCCGCGACAGCGGCTTTTTTATGTTTGTTGAAACGGTTATTTTCGCTTGTTAAACCACTGCAGGGCAAAGAACGAAACGGCTACCGCTAGCGAAACGGCAAATATCAAAATCAGCCATTGTGGCATCGACCAGCCCAAGAACATCCAAGAAATTTCATCACAGTAACCGGTAGGGTTGAATAACCATGGTACCCACTTGTCTAGTGGTGCCCACTGTGGAAAGTTAGCAAAGAAATCACAGGTGGCAAAGGGGCTAGGGTTCATTTGATAGTCAGTATGAGTAATGGCTAGTTGTAAGCCCCAAGCCGAACTCACTATCCATAAACCGAAAGACGTTAAACGAATCAGGATATTTGTGGGTGCTACACAACCGATAAGCCCCGCAAACATCAAACCAAACATCGCGACACGCTCGTAAATACACATAACGCAGGGGTCGAGTTTCATCACGTGTTGGAAGAATAACGCACACAACTCGAGAGATAAGCTAGTAATAAAAAGCAGAAACCAAGGACGTCGTTGGTACGGCATACTGCTTAAAAATGTTAGCATAATCAAAGGCTCCAATTAAAAAGGCGACGCCAGAGCATCGCCTTTTTTAATTTTAATGTCCAGCAGAAATGCTTGCCGCAGCGTCTGCAACGTGATGGCTGATCCACCCCATGTCGTAGAAGAATTGGGTTGCTGGCGCAAGCGCGAACTCAACGCTCAATAAACCAATGCCGGCGAGTACGATGGTGTACGGTAATGCCATCCACACCATACGTCCATAAGACAAGCGAAGCAGTGGCGCTAGTGATGACGTTAGCAAGAATAAGAACGCAGCTTGACCATTGGGCGTGGCTACCGAGGGTAGGTTAGTACCGGTGTTAATCGCTACAGCTAACATATCGAACTGGTCACGGGTAATTTGACCTTCTAACCAAGCCGATTTTACTTCGCTAATATAGACGGTACCAACGAATACGTTATCGCTGACCATGGATAACAAACCGTTGGCGATATAGAAAGCAACCAACTGGCCTTCGTTTTCAATTGATAGCACCCAATGAATCACTGGCTTAAACAGTTCTAAATCAATGATAACCGCTACAATAGAGAAGAATACCGCGAGTAGTGCGGTGAAGGGCAGTGCTTCTTCAAAGGCTTTACCCAGCTGGTGTTCTTCAGTAATACCGGTGAACGAAGTGGCTAAAATAATCACTGACAAACCAATCAAGCCCACGGCTGCAAGATGCAAGGCTAAGCCAACGATAAGCCACACGGCAATCACTGCTTGGATAATCAGCTTAGCGCGGTCACGGTTGTTGCGTTTATCATCTTCGTATTTGTCATAGTCAGATAAGATTTTTCTCACGTTTACTGGGAGCTTTTCACCGTAGCCAAATTTGGCGAACTTCTCTAGTAATACACAGGTAAGAAGGCCGAAGGCCAATACCGGGAGTGATACTGGCGCCATGCGTAGAAAGAACTCAAGGAAGTTCCAGCCTGATTGGTCGGCGATGATTAGGTTTTGTGGTTCACCCACCATAGTACATACACCACCCAGTGCAGTACCCACACCGGCGTGCATCATTAGGCTGCGAAGGAACGCGCGGAAGCCTTCTAGGTCATCACTGCTTAGGTCATCGCTGGTGTGGTCGTGACTTTGGTTAAAGTCTTTTCCTGAGGCCACTTTGTGGTAGATGCTATAGAAGCCAATGGCCACACTAATCACCACGGCGATTACAGTTAAAGCATCAAGGAAGGCAGATAAGAAGGCCCCTGCCATACAGAAGGCGATAGAAAGCACGGCCTTGTTTTTAATTTTGATCAGCATCTTAGTGAAGACAAACAATAGTAGTTGCTTCATAAAGAAGATGCCTGCCACCATGAAGATCAATAGGAGTACAACTTCAAAATTGCCCACCAGCTCGTGCTTAACTGTGTCTGCCGAGGTCATTCCAATTGCGACGGCTTCGATAGCTAACAAACCACCCGGTTGCAAGGGATAGCACTTGAGTGCCATGGCGAGGGTAAAAATAAACTCTACAACTAATAACCAACCCGCAATAAATGGGTTTATATAGAACACAATGGGGTTGATTATTAAAAATAAAACAATGGCTTTTTTGTACCACAAAGGCGCGTTACCAAGAAAATTCTTAGCAAAAGCGCTAGACAGACTAGTATTCATCCTGAAATCTCATTGTTATTCAAATGGCAGGTCAAGTTTTCGCATGGGAAAACCCGTGCAGGATTGTAAGGGATAAGCTGCTGATTTGGTAGCCGGTTAAGTAAAAATATCAAATTAAGCTTAGCTAACGATGTGGCAATTGAGATTTACTCTAAGCTTGCAGGTTAGAGCTCAAACCACTTACTTTAGCTTTAGTTAATGGTTTGTTATTATCCACGAAATAAAAACGTAAATAGACTGAGTAAAAAATGGTCATCAAAGCAAAAAGTCCAGCGGGATTCGCTGAACAATACATTATCGAATCAATCTGGAATAATCGTTTTGCCCCCGGAACAATCCTTCCCGCAGAGAGAGAGCTTTCTGAATTAATTGGTGTGACTCGCACCACCTTACGCGAGGTTTTGCAGCGTTTGGCCCGCGATGGTTGGTTAACTATTCAACATGGTAAGCCCACTAAAGTGAATAACTTTTGGGAAACCGCTGGCTTAAATATATTAGAAACTTTAGCGCGCTTAGACACCGAAGGGGTTCCTGAGTTATTTGAGCAACTCCTCTCAGCCAGAACCAATATCAGTGTGATTTTTATTCGTGGCGCATTAAAAAATAATCCAGAGCAGAGCCGTCAGTTAATCGAGCAATATAAGTCTTTAGAACAAACCGGTCAGGCCTATGCTGAATTTGATTACCAAGTGTTGCACGGCTTAGCTTTTGCTTCAGGTAATCCCTTATATGCCCTGATCTTGAATGGCTTTAGAGGCATGTATCAAAGTGTGGGTAAGTTTTATTTTGATGAAGCGGAGTCACGCCAACTAGTCGATAAGTTCTATCAAGACTTAATCGCTTTGGCGGAATCTGGTGACTACGATAAAACGCTTTATGTGGTACGTAACTACGGTATTGCCAGTAGTGAAATTTGGAAGCGCTTACGCCACGTTATGCCCAGTAACGTAATGGAAATAGATTAAACTTTAGCGTAATGAAAAAGCTCCGCTAGCGGAGCCTTTTCATTTAAGCAATTCGGGCTTCTAGGTAGTTAATAATGTCACTTGACTCGTAGAGCCACTCTACTTTGCCAGCCTGCTCAATGCGTAGGCAGGGTACTTTTCTTGAACCACCTTGACTCACTAGCTC